>CBFDAN010000029.1:0-11830 GCA_965602815.1 uncultured bacterium | reverse complement strand
CCGGCGTCATGACGGATCAGATTGCCAGCGTCTGGCCACGGGCCGAGGAGTTCGGATTCGAAGACGAGATGGATGCCTTTGGACTCCAGTTCGGTCATGGGCTCGGTGTTGGTCTCCACGAACGCCCGATCATCAGCCGCCTCAACTCGCTCGACGACCCCATCGAGATCAAGGAAGGCATGGTGTTTGCCCTCGAGACCTATGCACCTGCGGACGACGGGCGGTCGGCCGCTCGCATCGAGGAAGAAGTGGTCGTCACCGCGGAGGGACCGAAGATCATCACACTTTTCCCGTGCGAAGAGCTGATGGTTGCCAACGAGTACTGAGGGAAACGAAAGCGTGAGCAGTCCGCTGGTTTCCACTCGGTGGCTCGCTGACCATCTCGATGACCCGACGGTCGTGATCCTCGAGGTGTCCATCGATCCGCTTGTCAGAGCTGACTACCGCACTGGGCACATCCCGGGAGCGCACTTCGTCTATTGGAAGGACTTGCTCTGGCACGACAGTGACCGCGAGTTTCCTTCACCCGAGATCCTGGCAGAGAGGCTTCGCGCTCTTGGCGTCGGCAACGACACGACGGTCGCTCTCGTCGGCGACCCGTTCCAGTTCGCCGCCTACGCCTACTGGGTGATGACCATGTCGGGACAGGAAGAACGCTGCTGCCTCGTGGATGGTGGTCGCCGAACCTGGGTTGCCGAGCAGCGTCCGCTCACAACCGAAGTCCCCGAACCGGCCATCGGCAATCTCACACCTGGCGTCGTTGACTTCGGCCCGCGAATCGGACGAGATGAGGTACGGGCGGGACTCGGCCCCAACGGCCCGGTGCTCATCGACATGCGCTCGCCGGAGGAATACCGAGGTGAACGCGTCTCGCCACCCTGGCTGGCGTTCGATCACGGAGCAGAACGAGGCGGTCACATCCCAGGGGCACACAATCTGTTCATCGACAACGTCCTGACCGATATCGGCACGCTGCTGCCGCTCAACGACCTGCGCGTACGCTTCGAAGCGGTAGGCGTCCGGGATGACATTGAGATCGTCACCTACTGCCGCCTCAGCCACCGCGGTTCTCTCGCCTGGTTCATCCTGACGAGGTTGCTCGGCACGCCGAACGTGCGGGTGTACGACGGCAGTTGGACCGAGTGGGGAAGCATCGTCGGATTCCCTGTCGAACGATGAATCGTGGTGTCGACTGTGTCGGTACTCCATGCTGGATTTGGTCGGAGGCAGAAAGCTAAGGTCGGCGTGCTCCGATCGGAGCGCACCATCGTCAATCAATCGAGACAGCAGGGGACGAAATGGCCAGGTTCGCAAGACTCACAGTGCTCAATTCGATGATCGATGTCGGGATGGTTCCCGTCTTTCACAACGACGACATCAACACCGCACGCTCCATCGTCGCCGCGTTGAGCCGCGGCGGTGCGCGCGCAGTCGAGTTCACCAACCGCGGCGATCACGCCTTCGAGATCTTCTCCGAATTGGAGCGGTACTGCTCGTCTGAACATCCCGACGTGATGCTCGGAGCAGGTACCGTGGTCGACGAGATCACGGCCGGCACCTACATCAACCTCGGCGCCAACTTCGTAGTGGGCCCATCGCTCGACCGACGCGTCGCCGAAGTGTGCAATCGCAGAAAGGTCGCCTACTCGCCCGGCTGTGCATCAGCCACGGAGATCTCATTCGCTCACGAACTTGGCTGCGAGATTGTGAAGGTGTTCCCCGGCGGACTCGTCGGTGGTCCCGCCTTCGTCAAAGCTGTTCGCGGACCATGCCCGTGGGCACTCCTCATGCCAACCGGCGGCGTGGATATCACGAGGGAATCGCTCACGGATTGGTTCGCAGCAGGGGTCCCGTGCGTGGGCATCGGGTCCAAGCTCGTGAGCAAGGATCTCGTGGAAGCGGCAGATTGGACAACGCTCGAGCAGCGTACGGCAGACGTCCTCTCGACCATCTCGAGCCTGCGATAGACGGGATCGAGCCAAGCTCGGGCGCGCGAAACAGGAGGCGAGGACATGTCAACGCTGAATCTGAAAGGCCGGGAAGCGTGCCGGTGGGACGCGGTCGCTCTCGGTGAGGTCATGTTGCGGCTCGACCCAGGCCCGGGACGAGTCCGCACCGCCCGATCATTCCAGGTATGGGAAGGGGGAGGCGAATACAACGTGGTTCGCGCCTTGCGCAAATGCTTCGGCCTCAGCACCGCTGTTGTTACGGCCTTGGTCGACAACGAAGTCGGGCATCTTGTCGAGGATCTCATGCTGACGGGCGGCGTGGACGTGTCACACGTGAAATGGGTCCCGTTCGACGGTCTCGGCCGTGCCTCGCGAGTTGGGCTCAACTTCACCGAGAAGGGGTATGGAATCAGGTCTGCCCTCGGCACCTCGGATCGCGGGCACACGGCTGCCTCGCAGCTACGACCCGGTGATGTCGATTGGGATCAGATCTTCGGATCCGAAGGAGCCAGGTGGTTCCACACGGGTGGGATCTTCGCCGCACTGTCTGCAGAAACTCCCGACGTGGTGATTGAGGCCATCACCACCGCCAAGAAGCATGGAACGGTCGTTTCATATGATCTGAACTTCAGGCCATCGCTGTGGGAGTCACACGGAGGAACCGAACGCGCCATCGAAGTGAATCGGACGATCGCGCCCATGGTCGATGTCATGATCGGCAACGAGGAAGACTTCACAGTCTCACTCGGCTTCGCGGTCGATGGTGTGGAAGAGTCGCTGTCGAAACTCGACCCCGCCGCATTCGGACGCATGATGGCTGCGGTCGTGGAGGAGTACCCGAATTTCAAGGTGGTGGCGACCACGCTGCGCGACGCCAAGACGGCCACAGTCAACGACTGGTCGGCCGTCGTGTACGCCGATGGCGAGCTTCACGTCGCACGTAGGCGCGAGAACCTCGAGATCTACGATCGTGTCGGTGGTGGTGACGGTTTTGCATCCGGCATGGCTTATGCGTTCCTCGCCGGTCACGGACCGGCTGAGGCAGTTGACTACGGAGCGACCCACGGAGCCCTTGCCATGACAACCCCCGGCGACACGTCGATGGTCACCTTGGCGGAGGTCGAACGGGCAATGCAAGCCTCAGGCGCACGCGTAATCCGGTAGGCGGATCGTCTCTCAAACCAGGCCGATTGCCCGCGTCCACGCCCGGTTGCACACTCCCCGAGAAGTGAGAACGGCGATTCGTTAGCCTCTCCAATCGACTGCATCGCAGCAGGGCAAGGAGAGAACGGCTATGGGTGGGGCAGCATGGGCTCTCTTCGCCGGGGTGTCCTTCGGGTTCTTCCAAGCCGCAAACCGTCGAGCCAACCAGCTCATCGATCCGTATCGGACCACCTTCGCCCTTCTGCTGGTCGCGGTCATCGGACTCGGCGTCTTCTCCCTGGCGACCCAAGACCTCACGTTGCTCGCGTCGGCGCCGGTGTCCGCAATGCTCGCCTTCGGGGCCGCCGGAATCATCCACTTCTTCTTCGGCTGGACGTTCCTCAGCCTCAGTCAGCAGCGAATCGGCGCAGCCAACACCGGCGTGGTCACGGCAGCCACACCCTTGATCGGGAGCCTGCTCGCGGCGCTCGTGCTCGACGAGCCACTCGGTGCTGTTGCGCTGGTGGCGATTGCCCTGGTAACCACCGGGGTGATGCTGATCGCACGTCGTGCAAGCGACGGTGGCCAACGGCTCACCTATCCCTGGTTCGCCCTGGCGGCATCGCTGTCGTGGGGCACTAGTCCGCTGTTCATCCGGTGGGGCCTGGAAGATTTGTCGAGCCCCGTGATCGGTGTCACGATCGGCCTGGGCGCCGCAGCGGCCTTGTACGCCATCGTGCTCGTCTCGGGCAGGGCACCAACCACCACCGGAACGCCGCCCGAGGTCCGTCGCTGGATCCTGATCGGAGGGATCCTCGTGGCGGTGGCGATCGCAGCGCAGTGGACGGCGCTCGATCTCGTAGAAGTCAACGTCGTCGTGACGCTTCAGCAAGTGGCAACACCGGTTGTTGTGCTCATTGCCCCGTTCATCGTCGGGACGGCGATCGAGCAGTGGACGTGGCGTCTCATCCTCGGCATGGTGGCCGTCATCGCCGGCTCGACCATGGTGATCTGGGCCAACTGAGCCGGCGGGTCAACCGGGCATGAAGCGGGAGGCGGTCATCTCTTGCGCGTCCGGATGGGACGACTACTTGGGGACCTGAGCAACGATCTCCTCAGCGAGCGCCAGAGCGGCGGTGGCCCCGGGCGAGGGGGCGTTGCGGACGGCTACCACTCGATTGGTGCGCGAGACAACGAAGTCGGTGAGAAGATCACCGTTCCTGTCAACCGCTTGTGCCCTCACCCCGGCTCGGGCCTGCACAAGATCGTTGGACTGAACCGATGGCACATACCTCTGAAGCTCCCGGAGATACGCACGCCGGTTCAGCGACCGCCAGGCTTCCATCGTCCCTCGCCGCCAATGCCGAGCGGCCAGCCTCCACATTCCCGGCAGACGCAGGAGTTCAGCGATATACCTCGCGTCGACGTCACGCCACCGGTAGCCGTCACGCGAAAGAGCCAGCACGGCATTGGGTCCCACAAGAACCTCTCGATGCACGGTTGGAGTGAAGTGGACGCCGAGGAACGGATACCGCGGATCCGGAAGGGGGTAGATGAGTCCATTCACGAGTTCCTTCAACGGGCCGACGAGGTTCATGTACTCGCCGCGGAACGGGACGATCGTGGGCTCCAGCGCATCACCGGCAGATCGAGCCAGCCGATCGGACTGGAGACCGGCGCAGATGATCGCCGAACCGGCGGTGAGGGTGATGCCGTCACGGGTCGCGATTTCAACCCGAGATGATGCTGATGTGATGTCGCTCACATCCACCCCGGTTTGCACTGATCCGCCCATCGCTATCACGTCATCGCGTACGGCCTCTGCGAGAGCTACGAAGTCCGTGATCGCAGTGGTCGGGGACCAGATGGCCGCGTGACCGACGGCGGTCGGCTCTCGCTCCCTGATGCCGGCTCCATCGACCACTTCCAACCCGGGTACACCGTTTGCAGTGGCCCTTTCGAGAAGGTTCGCGAGCCGAGCCGACTCGTCGGCGGAGGTGGCAATCACCAACTTCCCGCACTCCTCGTACGGCACACGCTTCTCTCCGGCATAGGCACGGAGCATTGGAATAGCCCGTTTGGTCAGCGTGGCTTTCTGCGATCCCGGCGGGTAGTAGATGCCGGCGTGGACGACTCCGCTGTTCCTGCCTGTTTGATGCGTCGCGATCTCACGTTCCCGCTCCAGGACGACAACGTCACTCCCGGGACGTTCGATGAGCAGTTGACGTGCCACGGCAAGACCGATGATGCCACCACCGACCACTACACAATCCGCGGCAGCGGTGGACGCATCGCTACCCCAAGCGCGGCTCTCCTGGGCGCCGTCCGGCTGAGCAGATGAGTTCACGGTGTCATGGTAGGAGCGGTTCCCCGCGACGTTCTGCGGCTTGGACGGTTCCCAAGTCACACCTCGCGTCGCCGTGAGCACCCGGGGTATGATCCGGCAACCAACGATTGCGATGCCCGGCACATGGGCGGTTTTGGAGATTGACATGGCAGCTGGGAACTCCCACACGATCGGGTGGATCGGCGCAGGACGAATGGGCTCAGCGCTCATCAAACGAGTACTCGCGAACGGATGTGACGTATCCGTCTACAACCGAACCAGGGCCAAGGCCGAGGCCCTGGTCGAATTCGGAGCAAAAGTCGTTGACAGCCCAGCCGACCTCGCCGATCGCGATATCGTCTTCACCACGGTGGCCGGTCCCAAAGACGTCATCGAGGTCACCCTCGGAGAGAACGGTGTGTTCTCCCGCGACGATGTCTGCCCGAGGATCATCGTCGACTCCACGACGATCAACCCCGAGGCATCGGTGATGCTGAGAGACGGTGCGGCCGCACGTGGTGCTGCTGTGGTAGCCGCCCCGGTCAGCGGCAATGCCAAGGTCGTGCGGTCCGGCAGGCTCACCGCGGTGGCCTCGGGGCCGCTCGAGGCCTATGAAGAAGTGCTTCCGTACCTCGACATGTACGGCGAGAAGGTCACCTACGTGGGCACCGGAGACGAGGCACGCCTGGTCAAGATCTGCCACAACCTGCTGCTGGGCGTCGTGACCCAGACTATGGCAGAGATCACGGTGCTCGCCGAGGCCGGCGGGGTATCGCGAGCCGACTTCCTCGAGTTCCTGAACGACAGCGTGATGGGATCGACGTTCTCCCGCTACAAAACACCGGCCTTCGTCAACCTCACGTGGAAGCCCACCTTCACCTGGCACCTGCTCCGCAAGGACTTCGAACTCGGATTGGAACAAGGCAGGGAACTCAACGTGCCCTTGCCGACGTCGGCCATCGCCCACCAGATCGTCGTAGAGGGAATCAGCAGAGGGTGGGGAGACGAGGATTTCGCCGCGATGCTCGAACTCCAGGCTGCTGCATCGGGCCGGACGCTCGAACCGGAGAACGTCGACGTGGACGACGGCCTTTCGGGTTGATCAATCCGCACGAGCGGCGGCAACAGACCGGCGACGTGCTCAGGTTTCGCGCGCCTTGGCCACCCACAACATCTCGGCGTTGACCCCGGCATCCTTCATCAGGTTGTAGACCGGGCAGCGGGCTTCGGTCTCTTCAACAACGGCAGCCAGTCTCTCCGGGCTTTCGTCGGTCACAACCGTGGCTTGCACGCGGATCGTTTGGAAGTGCGGTCTCACCTCTCGAACCCCCATACGTCCACGGATATCGATGGTGAACTCCGCCTCGAAATCGATGCCGTCATAGCTGAAGCCCATATCGTTCGAGGTGCGGTGAAATGTCACGGACTCACAGCCGCACAGCGCTCCGAGCACTGCCTGCAGCGGCGAAGGGCCCTCTCCGGTCCCACCATGCGCAATTGGTTCGTCGGTGACAGCGTGGCCGTACTCGCCGTAGTCGTGAACAGCCATCATCGACCCGTCGTTGCTGACCGAGACTGTCTTGCGTCGAATGATGGGCTCGGGCATGTCCTCAGACGTGGATACGCGGGTCGCCATGCTCCTCCTCCGCTGCCGGTCTACAATCGATTGCGAAAGCCTACCCGATGGCGGCAGAACCTACGGTGGACAGGTGTGGTGGCGTCTCGAACGCGGCGACCCTTTTCGTCGATTGGCCACGGACGAGAAGACGGAGGGGGCCATCTGATAGCGAAAGCCATCACGCTCAAGGACGTCGCACGCGAAGCCGGTGTTCACATTTCGACGGCCTCACGCGCCCTCAACGAAGAGACACGATCCGGGTTGAGTGCCGAAACCGCAGACCGAGTCATCGCGGCCGCCGAACTCCTCGGGTACCAACCCCACCCGTTCGCCAGAGGTCTGCGGACCAATACCACGCGATCGGTGGGGATGGTGGTGCCCGACCTGATCAGCCCGTTCATTCCTCCCATCCTTGCGGGCGCCCAGCACTCCTTGGCTGAGGTCGGGTACTCGCTGCTGATCGGCTCGGATGACGAGAGCCCGTCGCGCACAAAGACCGCGTTGGAGACCTTTCTCGACCGGCGCGTTGATGGGCTGATCGTTGCCAACGCTCATCTGAACTTCACCCCACCTGATGCCGTGCTACGCAACGAGGTTGCCACCGTCCTGGTCAGCCGCTCGGTAGAAGAAGCTTCATTTCCGGCAATCGTCGGAGACGACCAGGCTGCACTCTCTCTCGTCGTTCGTCACCTCGTGGGGTTGGGACACGCGAGGATCGCACACGTCGCGGGTCCGCTCGATATCTCAACCGGTCTCTTTCGGAGGGACGGCTTCATCGATGCGATCGAGCAAGCGGGGCTCGCCCCCTCCAACTGCGGGATCTTCGAAGCAGGCTCATTCCGCTCGGAAGACGGTCACGCCGCGTGCAGCCGATTGCTGGATTCGGGTGATGCGATCACCGCAATCGTCGCCGCCAACGATCTCCTTGCGCTCGGCTGCATCGACGCGATTCGAGAACGCGGTCTCAGCGTTCCAGAGGATCTCTCGGTAACCGGCTACGACGACATTGCGCTCGTCGATCGAATCGATCCGGCCCTGACAACGATCTCGCTCCCCTACGAAGAGATGGGTGCGGTGGCGGGACGCCTCCTGCTCGACATGCTGGCCGCAGTCGATCGCGTCGTCGAGGCTTCGTACGAGCCGATACGGCTGGCTCCGACGCTCGTAGTCCGCTCCTCGACCGGTCCCGTCGGCGCCAAGCGAACCGGTCAGCCCATCACGTAAGCCCGGACCACAACAACCTCACGGCTGCGATAGCGAGGATGGCGAGAACTGCGTACTGAAAGACCTGCACAGACAGTCTCTTGCCGATGCGCATCGCAATCGGTGTCACCACCACGACGGGCACACAGGCGATGATCCCGGCGGTGATCCTCTCTTGGTCATAGCCGCCGAGCGCTGCAAGCGACACGATCTGCATCAGACCAAGGAAGAAGAACGGAACCGAGACGGCAAACACGAATCCGGTCCGGGCAAGGCGCAAGCTGTGGAAATACGTGGCGACCACCGGTGCCGAGACTCCCGTCGCGCCCACCAGCACCCCGGCACCAAATCCTGCAGGTGCTGCGAGCCGTTGCGCGGTCCGGTCGTCAATCTTCCTCTCCGGATTGAGGACATACCACACGATGTACAGCAGCATGAAGACACCAAGCAGCACGGACATGATCCGGTCGTCGATGGTCAGAAGAAGCCACACACCGAGCAGGGTCCCGACGACTCCGGTTGCCATCATCGGCACGAGGAACCGGCGGATTTCGGGCGCCGCCGACCGGTTCTCGATCATCAGCCAGCCGTTGGCGAGAGCGGCGGGGATCGCGATCACCGCGACGGCATACTCGACACCCATGAAGGTCGCCAGAACCGGGATCGCCAATGGCGGACCGCCGAGGCCGGTCACGCCCTTGGCGAAGAATCCGAACGCCACTGCGCTCAACACCAGGAGGATCTCACCGGTCTCCATCTATGGCACAGGCGCGACGTAGGGGGTGTGGCTGCAGCCGGCGGAGGCCACGTCAATCCCAGTTGAGGAACGCCGGTAACCGGTTCATCTTGCGAAGTGTCCCCACGACGCCGAGCGGGAAGAACAACAATACGGCGACCAATATGGTGCCTTGGATCACGATATTGAACTCGGTGGCACCAAATACGACGAGTGAGAACTCGTTGATGGCATAGATGAGGACGGCACCCAAGACCGGCCCCGCTACCGTCCCCTTCCCACCAATGATGGCCATCAACACCATTTGCGCCGAGATCGCAATGGTGAAAAAGACCGTGGGCCGTATAAAGGCGATCGAATAGCCGTAGATCCCACCGGCAACGCCTACCCAGAATGCACTCATCGCGAACGCGGAGATCTTGTAGAGCCGGGTGGGGACACCGGCAACTTCAGCCTTGGTCTCATCTTCGGAAATCGCCCGCAGACCCATGCCGAACTTCGAGTGGGCCACGCGGTAGGACGTCCAGACGGACCCCAACGCGATGAACAGCATCGCGTAGTAGAACGGCACGCGGAGCCACTCCTGCGAGACTTCAAGAGGGGGAAGCGGGAGCCCCGCAGCGCCACCCAGATACTCGAAATTGTCGGTCATGAGCAGGAACATGAACAGCAGCGCAATCGTGGAGATGATGAAGGCCGGGCCACGCGTGCGCAGCGTGATGAACCCGGCAAGGAACCCCAGTGCCACGGCCGCCAGACCGCCGAGGAGGGCGGTGAGAAATGGGCTGATACCGTGGTAGTAGAGCAAGACACCTGCGACATACCCGCCGACTCCCATGAACACGCTGTGGCCGAGCGAGATGTAGCCGGCAAACCCACCAAGGATGTTCCAGCTCGAGCTCATTGCCACCCACATGAGAATGAGAGCCCCGAGGGTCAATACATAGTTGTAGGAACTGATCACCGGCCGGAAGAACGGCAACGCCAGCAGGGCAACGACGACCGCCGCCAGCACGTACCAGCGATAGCGCGCCGGCCCGGGCGGACGCTGAACTTCCTCCTCCGTGGGCTCGGGCGCGGAGTCGTCCGGACCCAAGGCGGCGCGGTCTTCGATCACGCTGGGACCTCCTTGCCGAACAGCCCTTGAGGCCGAATGAGCAGAATCAGGAACAGGGCCAGATAGAACGTCATGGGGCCCCACGTCGGCCCGATCTGGTCAACAACAAACGAGCTGGCGACACCGAGCACCAAGGCCCCGATGACCGCTCCCTTCATGCTTCCCATGCCGCCCAACACCACCAACGCCAGCAAGACCGCAACCCACTGCCAGTGGCGGAACGGGAAGAACGGAAAGAGGTAGCTCATCAGTGCGCCGGAGGCGCCAGCAAGCGCCGTCGAGAGTCCAAAGGAGATCGCAGACACCCTGCGCACGTTCACTCCCACGATCTCTGCAGCATCACGATTCTGCGTGGTGGCCCGAATGGCATACCCCGTCTGGCTGTAGCGCAGGAAGGCCCAGAGCCCGACCAGCAACACGATGCTCAGCAACGACGCGTAGAACTGGCCCTTCGGGATGAAGAGGATGTCGCCCTCTGGAAGGAACAGGCCGTCGACGATGAACGACTCATTGGCGTATCCCGGTTGCGCCTTTCGGTAGATCCCGGTGAAGACGAACCCAAGGAGACCCTCAACCATGATTGCGATCCCGAACGTGAGCAACACCGTCATCTCGCCAAACTTGGCGGAGCCTTCGATCCTCCGGAACAAGGCCTGATAAACGGCGACGCCGAACAGGAACATGATCGGCATGACGAACACCACCGACAACAGCGGATCGATGCCGAGTTGCTCGAATGCGAAGAACGAGATGTAGGCAGAGGCAATAATGAATGCCGCATGGGCGAGGTTCACGATCCGCATGACGCCGAACGCCAATGTCAAACCGGCTGCCATCAGGGCATAGACACCACCGAGCAGAAGACCGAGGATCGCGACCTGGATCACATTGGTCATTTCTTCTCCCCCGAACCCGCCGCTTTGCCAAGATAGAGTTCGCGAACGCGAGGATCCTCGAGAATGCCTTCCGACGGCCCCTCAAAGCGGACGATGCCCAGGTCGAGCACCACACCCCAATCGGCGAGTTCGAGTCCGCGTTGCGCGTTCTGCTCAATGATCACCACGGTGAGCCCCATGCTCTTCAACTGCTCGACCTGCGAGAAGATCTGCTGGGCAATCTGGGGCGCCAAACCGAGAGTTGGTTCGTCGAGCATGAGCAAGATGGGATCGATCATGAGGGCGCGACCCATTGCCAGCATCTGCTGCTGACCGCCCGACATCTTGCCGGCGTCCTGGCCTGCTCGCTCCGCAAGGATCGGGAACATCTCATACACCCGGGCGAGGCGCTCCTTGATGAGGGCGCGGTCCTTCACGAGGTAGGCGCCCATGATCAGGTTCTCACGAACGCTCATCTCAGGGAACAGCGCCTGATCCTGAGGGACGAAACACACGCCGGTTGCGAGCACCTGGTCGGGTCTCCGGTGTGCCAGCGACTCGCCCCGGAACACGACGTCGCCGGATCGCGGATGAAGCAGCCCTGCAATCACTTTGAGGAGCGTCGACTTGCCTGCACCATTCGGGCCGATTATGCAATACGACTGGGCCTCTTCAACCTCAAGCGAGAGACCCCGAAGAATGTCGGGCCCCGCGCCCGACCCCGCGCGGGCAACCGTAAAAACGATCATACCCCTGGGTTATCCCAAGAGCCGTCCATCGCCCCCGAAGAGACGAACGCCTGCAATCCATGCAGAAAGCTACGATATGGCAGTATTCAGAACAGATGAAGACATTCAAAAAGT
>CBFDAN010000028.1:0-12418 GCA_965602815.1 uncultured bacterium | reverse complement strand
TTGTCTCTCGGGTGGAGCTGAGGGGATTCGAACCCCTGACCCCTTGACTGCCAGTCAAGTGCTCTGCCAGGCTGAGCTACAGCCCCTCGAAGAACCGGGAGTGTATCAGACCTCGGTGCTTGCCGACATACCCGAGAATTCGATCCGCGGGGCATCGGCCCACAACCGCTCGAGATCGTAGAAGTCGCGCGTCTCGGTGTCGAAGAGGTGAACGACGATATCGCCGTAGTCGAGCAGCACCCAGCGGCCATAGTCGGCGCCTTCTCGGCGAAGGGGTCGTTCACCATGTTCTCGGAGCTTCATCTCGACATCATCGGCAAGCGATCGGACGTGGCGGTTGGACGTGCCCGATCCGATCACGAAGACATCGGTGACCACGAGCAGGTCTGAGACATCGAGAAGGGCAACATCGTTGCCCTTCTTGTCGAGGATTGCGTCGGCAGCGGCCCGCGCTGCGTCTCTTGCGTGAGGAGTGGCTGGGATAGGGATTCCTTCTTCTCGCGTGCGTTGATTCTAGATGCCGACCGAGGAGAGATTACGCAGATTCGACGTACAGTCGATGCTCCCTCACGTAGGCGAGGACCGGGTCCGGGACAAGAAAGCGGATCGACTTCCCTTCGGCGACGCGGTGGCGGAGCATTGTTCCCGAGACGTGGAGACCCGGCATGTCGAGCCACATGACGTCCCGATCGATGGCGGCCTCCACCTCGGCCCGCTCGACGCCTTCGCGCGGGACCACCGCGATTTGCGCGCGATCGAGAAGCTCGTCCGCACGATTCCACGTCGGTAGGCCCTTGGCACTGTCGGCACCGATGATCATGATCATCTCCTCGCCGCCGAAACTGTCGATCGTGTCGATCGTGAAGGTCCAGCCATCTCGGTGGACTTCGCGGTCGTCGACGGTGAAGTAGTCGATCCCCTCAGTCGCGAGTTCAATCATGCGGAGCCGGTGGTGGGCTGCGGATACCTCCGTGCCGAGCTTCTGCCACGGCCGGCCGGCGGGTATGTACGTGACGGCATCTGCGCCGAGTTGACCTCGTGCCGCCTCCCCCGCGACAAGGTGGGCGATATGCG
Source organism: uncultured bacterium (assembly GCA_965602815.1). GTDB lineage: Bacteria > Actinomycetota > Acidimicrobiia > Spongiisociales > UBA5794 > JAHEEL01. Next base: position 11,344 of record CBFDAN010000028.1, on the reverse strand, counting down.
GGGGATCGAATGTTCCGCCGAGGATGGCTCGCATGAGGGTCAGGATACGGAGTCTCGGTAGACATGGCACGGAGCCAGAGCGCTGCATGGGGATCGAGGTCGCACCGCATCGCTGCGGATGGGTCGACGTAGCGATCGCCGACTCGGACGGAGAAATGGAGGACAGTGATCGCTTCGTGGAATCCGACCCTTCCGATCACCTCGCCGCGGCGGATCAGATCCCCCATCGCCACGACCCGCTCGGAAAGGTACGAGTATGACGTCCTCACCCTGCCGTGATCCACGGTCACCGTGCTGTTGCCGACCACAACACCGCTGAACGAGACCGTGCCGTCCCCCGCAGCGCGGACCCACGATCCGGCGGCCGCGGCGATGTCGATCCCCCAATGGCCGCTGTAGCGGCCGGTCGGGAGGAATATGCGAACGATCTCACCTGCAACCGGCGCTACGAGCCCGCTGCACAGCGAGGGGGCAAACGAGGAGGCAACAAGCGCAGCCGCCAGGAACAGGTACACGGTGCTCCACCGCCATCACCGCACCAGCAACCTACCGCAGGGGCAGACCGGTGTGAAGACTCACGTCGGCGATCCGACCTCCGCGGGGGCGTCGATCAGAGCGCTCACAGTCTCACGCAGAGCGGCGGCGGAGTATGGCTTCTCGATCATCTCCGCACGCAGTTCTGTGAGCCGTTCGATAACCGCGCTCCGAGTCTCACCCGTGGTAACGAGAATCGGCACATTGGAGGTCGTCGCGTTCAGACGAAGCCGCTCGAGGACCTCCCATCCGGGCATGTCGGGGAGCCCGAGATCCAGAATGATCAGGTCGGGCGGATCATCGATGGCTGCCTCAAGGCCGGGAATCCCCCTCAGGTGGGCCTCGATTTCGACTGCAGTGTCTCGCATCGTGAGCGCAAGGAGTCGTTGGAGGGCCGGCGAGTCTTCGATCGCAATGATTCTGGCCAAGGTCAACCTCTGATGTCGGCACGACAGGTCAGATTGCCCGTCCCTTCCTCATCGGTATCGCGGGTCGGAGAATTGAGTCGAAGGAGTCGATCGACCTAGGCAAGGTGACCGGCGAGACGCAGCGGCCGGAAGCATGCCGACATTCGATTGCTGGCTCCACCCGGCGACGCACAGGGACCCTTCTACGACGTCGCCCCACAGTGCGCACATCGGTTCAACCGAATCCCGGGACGCTCACCGGCGGGTCGGCGGCTCAGGCGAGCACAATCAGATCGTCGCGATGCACCGCCGCTCCACCTGCGACCGACGTGTGTTGCCCGAGCACCTCTCGCAATGTTGCTGCAGCGAGTCCGGCGAGTCCTTTGCCGATGAGTCGGCCTGAGGCGTCGAGCACCTCGACGGCATCGCCCCGTGAGAACTCACCCACGACTGCTGTCACTCCTGCAGCGAGAAGAGATCGCCCGCCACGAACAATGGCGGCGGCGGCCCCTGCATCAACCGTGAGGCTCCCAACGGCAGGAAGGCTGAATGCGATCCAGAGTTTGCGAGCACCTAGGCCGGTGGAGCGCGGTTCGACCCATGTTCCAATGTCCTCACCGGCGACGGCGCGTCGAACGGCTTCAGGATCGTCCGCGGCCGTTACCACGGTTGGGATGCCTGAGTAGGCGGCCATACGAGCTGCAGCAACCTTCGTCTCTACACCGCCGGAGCCGTAGACCCCGGCGCCGCTTGCTCTCCTGAGCTCATCCAGAACCTCGTCGGTGTGCCGCACGGCGCTCAGGAGTTCCGGCTCGGCGACCAGGCGCGGATCGTGGGCATAGAGACCGGGGGTGTCGGTGAGAATCACCAGTAGCCCGGCACCGACCAGGTGAGACACGATCGCGGCCAGTCGATCGTTGTCGCCGAATCGGAGTTCGTCGACCACGACGGTGTCGTTCTCGTTGACGATGGGGACGACCCCGAGACCAAGGAGTCGGTCGAGTGCGGCTCGGGCGTGAAGGTGCGGTTCACGACCTGCGAGTACATCGCGGGTCAGCAGCACCTGGCCGACCACGAGGTCGTGGTCGGCGAATAGCCGAGCGTACTGCTCAATGAGCTTGCTTTGACCGACGGCTGCGGCAGCCTGAAGTCCCGGGACGTCGTCAGGGCGGTCTGTGACGCCGAGGGCGGGAAGGCCTGCAGCCACGGCTCCGGAGCTGACCAGGACTGCCGGATGGCCGGCCCTGCGCAGATCGGCGATCTGCGAAACCACGCTGTTGATCGCATCTGAATCGATCAACCCCCCTCGTGTGGTCAGACTCGATGAGCCAATCTTCACGACGACGGACCGGCCGTGCTCGACTGGTCGCCTCATGGTGTCTCTTCCTCCGCTGCGTCTGGGTCGTAGGTGAAGACCAACTCACCGATTCGAACATCGTCACCGGACACTGCGCCTGCGTCGCGGAGGGCCCCGTCGATACCGGTCGCAATGAGCCGCTTCGCGACAAGGTCTGCCGCTTCGGGATTTGTGAGATCGTCAAGGTTCACGGCACGCTCCGCGACGCGCCCGGACACCTGCCACTCCTCATCGATGCGTTTGATGGTGAACGCCCTGCCGAGGGGCCTGTGGAGCATGAACCCCTCTCGCTCAGGGGCACTGCGCTGCGCCAGCTCAGAGAGATCGGCAACGCGATGGAGCAGTTCTGTGACACCATCCCCGGTGACGCCCGACACTTCGATGAGGTCGATACCGAGGTCGGCGGCCCACTCGGTTGGGTGCTCGTCGGGAAGGTCGGACTTGCTGAGGACAACAACACTCGGGCGCTCGGCAAGCTCGGGTGAATGTGACTCGAGTTCGTTCATCAACACGTAGTACTGCCGCTCCGGCGAATCGACCTGCAGCTCCGACCGGTCGAGCAGCACCACCAGCACTCGTGCGCGCTCGGTATGGCGCAGGAATTCGTGTCCGAGCCCTTTGCCTGCAGCAGCCCCTTCGATGAGGCCGGGGATGTCGGCCAGAACGAACTCGCGCTCACCAAGCGAGACCACGCCGAGATGGGGCACGAGCGTCGTAAACGGATAGTCCGCAATCTTCGGTGTCGCTGCCGACACACCGGCGATGAGCGTGCTCTTCCCGGCATTTGGGTAGCCGATCAATGCTGCGTCGGCAACGAGTTGGAGTTCGAGGTCCAGAGTTCGCTCTTCTCCGTACTCACCTTGCTCCGAGAATGACGGGGCCCTGCGGTCTGGTGTCACGAACGACGCGTTTCCGCGCCCGCCTCGGCCACCCTCTGCGACGATCAGGCGCTGGCCAGGCTCCACGAGGTCCGCGATGAGCGTCTCGTCTTCGTCTCTAACGAGTGTTCCCAGAGGCACGCCGAGTTCGAGGCCTTCGCCGTTCCGACCGTGGCGGAGGTCTCCACCGCCGTGCTCACCGTCGCCTGCCTTCCAGTGTGGTATCCGGTCATACCTCAGGAGCGATCCAATGGCCGCGTCAGCGACGAGGACAACATCCCCGCCCCGGCCACCACGCCCACCATTTGGTCGGCCTCTTGGCTTGCCCTTCCGTTTCTGGAAGGCAGTCACACCCGCACCGCCCGCACCGCCGCGGGCGAACAGACGAACCGAGTCAACAAAGGAAGCCATAGATGAGAACCGTAGTCCGTGGTCGTAGTCCGTCGTCAGTACTTCTCGGCTGTAGCGGCCGGTTGGGAAACAACGATGCGCCGGCAAGAAACCGACGCATCAGACAAGGGCGACGAATGGCCGCTATGCGAGAACGGACACCTGACGTCGGCCACGCTTGGTGCCGTATTGGACCTTGCCTTCGATCATGGCGTACAGCGTGTCGTCACCGCCGCGCCCGACGTTGTCGCCGGGGTGGATTCGCGTTCCGCGTTGGCGGACCAGGATCGCACCCGAGTTGACAGTCTGGCCGTCGAACACCTTCGGTCCGAGCCGTTGTGCTGCAGAATCGCGACCGTTCTTGGATGAGCCGCTTGCCTTGGTCTTGGACATTTCAGCCCTCCTTCTCTTCGGTCGTGGCGGCCGTTGCGGGCTTCTTCTTGGCCGGTTTCTTCTTCGCCGGCTCGCCCTTCGCCGATTCCTTCTTGGCCGCCTTCTTCTTGGCGCCCGGAAGCTCGATCTTCTTCACCAGAAGCTGAGTGTACTTCTGCCGATGGCCGGCACGACGACGGTATCCGGTCTTCGCCTTGTACTTGAAGATGTCGATCTTTGGACCGGTTGAGCCGCCAACCACCTCGGCGGTGACGGTCAGTTTGTCGAGGGTGTTGCGATCTGAGATAACGGTGCCGTCGTCCTGCACGATGAGGAGCGGCGTGTACGTGATCTCGCCGTCGCTCTTGACGCGCTCAACGTCGAGGACGTCACCCTCTTGGATTTTCGCCTGCTTGCCGCCGGCGCGAATGATGGCGTACATGATCCTTCGATGTCTGTGGTGGTCAGGCCGGTTCCTTCGGCGCGGTCAACCGCTCCGCTTGCGAAGCGCCCGCGCATGATAGCGGAACCGCGGTCTATGGCCAGCCGGATCAGTCGGCGTCTTCGATGTCGATACCGACCGGAATGCCGGCCGTCGCGGCCTCCTCGTGCAGAAGGACACCACGCCCGTTGCATCGAGGACAGAGCTCCGAAAACGATTCGAGGAGGCCTGCCGAGACGTTCTTCCGCGTCATCTCAACCAGACCCAGGTTCGATACGTCGAAGACCTGGGTTCGCATCTTGTCCTTCGCAAGGTGCTCGCGAAGCCTCAAGAGCACCGCCTCCTGGTTCTTCTCGACCTCCATGTCGATGAAGTCGATCACGATGATTCCGCCGATATCCCGCAGCCTGAGCTGCCGAGCGATCTCCTCGGCAGACTCGAGGTTGTTCTGCAACACCGTTTCCTCGAGGTTTGAATGGCCCACGTACCGACCTGTGTTCACGTCGATCACGGTGAGAGCCTCGGTTCGGTCGATCACGATGTGGCCACCCGATGGCAGCCAGACCTTGCGATCCAATGCCTTGCGGAGCTGGTCTTCGACGTGGAAGCGTTCGAACAGTCCCAGCTCGTCCCCGTAGATCTGGACCTTCTCGATGAGATCAGACTCCGTGCCACCGAGATACGACAGAATCTGGTCATAGGTATCGCGGGTGTCGACGAGCAGCCGCTTGAAATCGCGAGTGAAGTGCTCTCGGATCACGCGGATGACGAGGGGCGGCTCCTGATAGATCAACGAAGGAGCCGAAGCCGACTTGGCGTCCTGAGAAATCCCCTCCCAGATGCCGCTGAGGCGGTCGATGTCCGACTTGATGTCGTCACGCGATGCTCCTTCGGCCGCCGTACGAACAATGGCGCCCATCCCTTCGGGACGAAGCTCGGCCACGAGTTCACGGAGACGTCTGCGCTCATCGTCCGAAAGCCGACGTGAGATTCCGCGCACTTGCGGATCCGGGGCAAGCACGAGGTAGCGACCTGCGAGACTGATCTGGTTCGTGAGGCGAGCGCCCTTGTGCCCCATGGCGTCTTTGACCACCTGGACGAGGACGGAGTCGCCGGCAGCAAGCGCGGACTCAATCCGCTTCGGCTTGCCGTTCATGTCGTATGCGCCGTAGTTCACGTCTCCGGCATAGAGCACACCGTTCTTGCCTGCTCCGAAATCGATGAATGCTGCCTCCATGCCGGGGAGGACGTTTCGCACCTTGCCGAGGTAGACGTTCCCGACCAATGATGTCTTGTCGGATCGTGCGACGTAGTGCTCCACGAGGACCGGCCCCTCGAGAACGACAATCTGCGTCTGATGCGGCATCGAGCGCACGAGCATCTGTTTTCGGGCCGTCTCAGGGGGGGCGACGACGTCAACGTGTGCGGGACGACGACGACGTCGCGGATCGGACCGTTGCTGTGTCTTCTTGCGCTGCTTCTGCTTCTGCTTCGGCTGCTGCTTCGTCGCTCTTGCGGTGGGGGCGTCAGCGGTTGAGAACCGGCGAACGGTGACGGACTCGCCATCGACCGTTCGAACAGTGCGCTCTTCCGTCGCCGAACCGTGCCGCAGAATGCGCGCGGACTTCTTCCGGAACAATCCCATCAATGGACTCCTTCGAGGTGACTGGGCGCCGACGCGGCCGGTACTCGACACGATTCAACGTGAGGTCTGGCATGACGGAATCTCGATGATCGATCGTCAGACAATGCCGGTAGACGTTGAACATACGCGTGAGGGCCACTCGGTCCGTCCCAGGTCGGAAAATTGCGACCGCGGGTTGCGGTCGACCGATCTCCGAGAGTAGCAAGAACAGGCCGGTATCTGGGGAATTGAGGGGACGGCACTAGACACGAGATGCGAGACACAAGGCACGAGACAGTCTCGGGTCTCGAGCCTTCCGTCCGCTACTCAATCCCTAGCTCTTCCTGCCTGGCTTCTTCGGGGTTGAAACACCGGCGGCAGCGGGCTTCGTACGAATCTTGAGCGCCGAGTACAACCAGCTCATCTGACTGAACCACCCTCTGGGTGAAGAGACCGGGCCCTCCGCACTTGTGGCAGACGGCGAGCGCTTTGGTCACGTACTCTGCGTGCAACATCAACGACGGGATCGGCTCGAAAGGACGGCCGAGATAGTCAAGATCGAGGCCGGCAATAATCAGCTGCTTGCCGGCGCCCGCCAGCCGCATCGCAACGTCTACCAGGCCATCGTCGAAGAATTGTCCCTCGTCGATACCGATCACCACCGTCCGATCCTCGACGGCGTAGAGGAGTTCGCTCGAGTCGCCGACCGGGATCGCCTCCGTTGAGAGGTTGGAGTGGGACACGACTTCGCCGGTCGCGTAGCGGGTATCGATCTGCGGCTTGAAGGTCTGAACCGGAATCCTGGCGATGCCGTATCGCGTCACCCTGCGGATCAGCTCTTCACTCTTGCCGGAGAACATCGGTCCTGCGATGACCTCGATCCAGCCCTGCTCGTGGCGTCGGTGCATGGGCGGTGACTGTAGACGACGCGGCGGCATTCGGCCAAGGGCACAAGCTCACGCTACGAATCGACGCTCGTACGCTCCCCGACAAGTGGCGAACGCCGCATCCATACCGAGTGGGCCATGCCCAATGCCACGCTCATCACCACGAAGACGGTCCCGCCAGACGACATGAACGGGAGCGGCAAACCGGTCACCGGCATCACGCGAATAGTCATTCCAATGTTGACGAAGACGTGAAAGGCGACGAGAGCGGCAACACCGGTGGAAGCCAGCTGGCTGAATCGATCCCTTGCGTTCGCTGCCGAAACGAGCACACGCCAGATGATGATCCCGAACATCGCGATCACGAAGAGGCTTCCAACGAAACCAAGCTGTTCGCCGACCGCGGTGAAGATGAAATCGCTCGACTGTTCCGGTACGAACCTCAGGTTGGTTTGTGTCCCGTTGAACAGCCCCTTGCCGAACAGCCCCCCGGTCCCGATCGCGATCTGGCTCTGGTACTGGTTGTACTGGGTATTCAGGACATCGCTCGTCTCGTCGAGGAAGGCGGTCAGCCTCGTGATTTGGTATGTCTTGATCACCCCCGCTTGGAACACCGCGACGGTTGCCACCAGCCCGGCGACGATCAGCGCCGCCATCTGCCGCCAGGTGGCCCCTGCGACAAAGATCATCACACCTGCGATGAATCCGAAGGTGAGCATCGTCCCCAGGTCCGGTTGGAGGAAGATCAGCCCGGCGGGCACCGCCACGATCAGCACTGCTCTCGCCACGCGGTCCCAGCGCATTGGCCGCGCAGCTGCCGAGAGAAGCATCGCCAGGCCGAGGATCACCGCCAGCTTCGCAATCTCAGACGGCTGGAAGCGAACCGGCCCCAGCTGGATCCATCGTTGCGCCCCCTTCACCGCCGATCCCAGGGGGCTCAGCACGAGAATCAGCGTGACCACCGACCCGAGGTAGAGGGCAGGCACCCAGGGTCGGACCACGCTGAGGTTGATCATGGACACGACGGCGAACGCCGCAAATCCAATGAGCACAAATGCAGCCTGCTGCTCGAGCTCTCGAGATGGCGACACGCCGAGCGCTTCCAGACGGGGAGCCGAAGCGGTGTAGATCATCACCAGCCCGAGGGCTGAGAGCACAAGGTACGGAATCACCAACGCCAGGTCGGGACGCAGCTGGCGCTCGCGACGGAGCAAGGACATCTGCCTGCGCTCTACGGTGTGCGCCATCAGTCGGCCTCCGCTCCGGCTTCGAGCGGTGTCACGAAGCTCTGTCCGTTGACGAGATACTGCAAGACCTGGCGGGCGACGGGAGCGGCGACACGGCCGCCCGAGCCTCCCCGCTCGACAACAACAGTGACGACGAAGTCGGGAGCTCTGACGGGTGCAACGCCGACGAACCAGGCGCTGTCGACTTCCTGGACGTCCTCTTCAGCCTTGATGATCTCGGCCGTCCCGGTCTTCCCGCCGACGCTGGCGACGTTCGGTCCAAATGTTGCGAAGGCACCCCGAGCGGTGCCGATGGGACCGTTGACGACCTGCTGCATGTCCGTTCGCAGGGCTCGAGCCGTGCCGGGATCAAGATCGATCGTGCCAATGGTGGCCTTCTCGTTTTCGTCGGTCACCTCACCGCCTTGATTGACCATCTCCGACACGACGCGAGGCTCCCACAGCGTGCCGCCGTTCACCATCGCCGAGAATCCATTGGCGAGCTGTAGCGGCGTTACAAGCACCGTTCCTTGCCCAACCACTGCGTTCATGAGGTCACCGCCGACCCATGGCCCGGTCGAACGAACTCGCCCTGTGTCCTTCCTCTGCTCGTCGCGGAACCACTGCCGATCAGGGATGAGGCCAGGCTTCTCGAACGGCAGATCGATCCCGGTCTCTGCGCCGAATCCAAATGCCCGTGCCCACTGCTGCCATAGATCCTCGTTGTTGATGCCGGTCTCGTCGGCGCGCTCGTTCCAGACCCTTAGCGCAATCTCCCAGAAGTACAGGTCGCATGATGCCTGCAAGGCGCCGTGGAGATCCAGCGGCCCATGGCCGTTTCGTTTCCAGTCCCGGTACACCTGGGATGAGCCGTCGTTGAATCGGAACCGAAGGCTCCCGGTGCAGTTATAGAGATCGGTATCGGACGTGAGAGGCAGCAACTCATCATCAGGCGGAGGTTCGGTGGTCGAAGTGGTCTCTTCACTCTCCGCCACATCCTCCTGCGGTTCAGCATCCTCCGGAGCCGGTTCCGCTAGGGGGTCCTCGCCACCGAACGTTCGGTCGTTGATCGGACGATCGAGCGGGTAGATGGACTCCTCCAATGCGAGCACATAGGAAACGACCTTGAACGTCGATGCCGGTGCGTACTGCCCCTGTACGGCGAAGTTCGTGAACGCGTTGATCGTGCCAAGGCTCTCCCATTGACTCTGTGTCAGTCCGTCGACGAACGCACCCGGATCGAACGATGGGTACGAGGCCATCGCGAGGATCGAGCCGTCGTTCGGATCCTCGACAACACCAACGGCGCGAACCGGACACCACTTGTCAGAATGCGACACGATGAGGGTTTCTTGCTCCACCGCGATCACACGCAGCGTCGTCGCAAAGGAGTCCCCCTCCTCGACCTCGAACCGCTCTCCGTCGATATCGACGATGGCAACGCGTTGGGTACCGTCTTCGAGAACCGCGTCGAGACGCATCGTCCGCTCTTTCATACCGGAGAGCAAGGTGCGCGACTCGATACCGACTTGGACACGTTGCACCGGGACGCACACTCGGTCGTCGTCAATCGGAAGACCCCAATACAAAGATCCGAGCAGCTGTCCTTCGTCGATCTCGTCGGCGGTCTCGACCGCAACGCTGTCTTCGTCACCGACGACGTCATCACCAGCTTCTTCGGCTGCCGCCCTCGCCTCGATCGCCGCCCGTTCGGCTTCGAGCCGTGCCTCTTCACGTGCGAAGAACAATCGAGTCGGAATGTCCTCGAGCTCGAGCGCCTCGGCGCGCTCAGCCATCTCGAGATCTCGAGCCATCTCGAGACCTGCCTGCAGCGACTCCTGCAGCTGGGCCTGGATGCCGCTATCGATCGTGAGAATGAGATTGTCACCGGGAGCCGATTCCTGTTCGCCGAGTCGCTCAAGCACTGAGCGGCCGGCATCCACCTGGTATTTGATAACACCTTCGGTACCGCGGAGTTCGTCGTCGTAGTAGCGCTCCACACCGGCCTTCCCAACGACATCGGTCCCCTTTACGCCCGGTCGTTCCAAGTCGGCGGCTGACGGCTTCCCGATGTAGCCCAGCACTTGTGCGGCGAGTTCGGCGTTCGGGTAGTCGCGAACGGGCTGCGGGATTACGGCAACGCCGGGGAAGTCCTCACGGTGTTCGACGAGCGTCAGCGCTTGCTGCTCGGTAAGGTCCTTGGCCAGGATCAGTTGAGCACCTGAGTTCGCACTCTCGAAACGCTCGAGGATCTCGCTCGCCGGCTCATCCAGGAACGCCGCGAGGCGCTGCGCGAGGTCCTCAGCAAAGTCGTCCTCGACGAGCGCCATATCCACGACGACCGCCAATGACGCCTTCGTTCCGGCAAGCAGCTCTCCGTTGCGATCGTAGATGTCGCCGCGCGGCGCTGGGGTTGGGACCACGCGGACGAGGTTGCGCTCCGCTTCGGCGTTGTAGTCCTCTGTCTCTGTCACCTGGATCGCCCACAACCGGAGTCCGAGGGCTCCCAACATCACGGCCATGACCAGTCCGACGGCGGCGAGCCTCCATGTCCCAATCATGTTGCCCACGTCCGTTCTTGGGGCCTGATCGCGGCCCTCGTGAGCCAGAAGACCGGGTACGCGAGGATGACGTTGTAGAGCGCTGGCACGAGCAGATGCCAGATGAAGCCCGGCCGCCCGATGATGCCTTGACCGAACAGCGTCCCCAGAACCGCGTACGTGAATTGCCCCATGACCGTGAGGCCGAACACCCCTGCGAGGACTGCAAGCGGCCCTGCGATCTCACGGTCGCGAATCTTGAGCGTGACAAACGCCACGATCGTGAATGTGCTGGCCCACAACCCAAGCGGCGACCCTCCAAGCAGATCCTCGAGGAACCCCCCGCTGAACGCAACGAACAGCGCAGGCTCGGGATCGAGGTATCGGGCGGCTGCGATCACCGCCAGCATCCCCAGCGCGGGGGCGTAGCCGAATGGCTGGATCTGCTCGAACACGGTGGTCTCGATGAGAACAGCCACCAGAGCGATGACGATCTTGCCGCTATTCATCGTGGGCCCGCGTCCGGATCAGTGAACGATGGGGGGTCGACGAGCGGATCGCCGGTCTCCGGGTCGGCGTCGAGTGGCGACCAGCCCACCACAACTTTCACGAAGTCGAGCTCTGAGAACGCTGCCGCCGGATCGACGGTTGTCCTCAACGCAAACCCCACGTTCGCTTCTTTGGTCT
>CBFDAN010000027.1:0-12465 GCA_965602815.1 uncultured bacterium | reverse complement strand
ACGTGAAGGAGGTTCGACGTAGCTCTCAGCTGCTTCTCGATCGTGTCGAGGTTTGGCGCGTACCCTTGCAGCTCATCCGAGAAGAACTCGTAGTTCATGTTCCATCCAGCGATTCCGTACAACGACTTCACGACTCCAGGTTCCCAGATGGGAAGGAGTTGGATTGCGTCGAACGCCTCAGGCAACGTGAGCGCATACTTGACCAGTCCCGAGAAGTCGCCAACGGTCCTGACGTTGATGCCGATCAGGTTGGATCGTCGCATCCAGCCCGAATCCGGTTCGCCGGACCGAGGCGACCGGACCCCGGGCGGCAGCTCGCTCAGCGGTCGATCCAGATCCACGGCAGCCTCAGAGAGCGCAGTCGCTACCGCATCGCCGAAACGTGCCTTGAGGACTTCGAGAACCTCAGCAAGAGGGATGGCCAGCGCATCCTGTGGTCTGAGGCCGACCGCGAAGGTCGCTTCGCCTGATCGGTAGGTCTCGAGGGCGGGATGCTCGGCCTTCACCTCGGCACAAGTTCAACGTCGTAGTCCCGGGTGATGATCACGTCTGCTTTCGGCCGGTGCTGCGAGATGATCTCGTGTTCCTCCACCAGTACCTTCTCGATGAACGGGTCGAACTGCTCACGCCCGCGCTTCATCCGATGGTCCATCGTTTCGAGACGGTTCCGAGCGATGAATACCCGACGATCGACGTGGTCACAGAGAGAGGTGTACACACCCTCTGCGATCACGACACCGGCTCCCTCGTAGGAGAGCGCCTCCTCGACAATCGTGTTGTCGTCATAGGCCACGAGCGGCTTGGTGATCTCCGTCGCACCGTCCTGGGCTGCCTGGAGATGTGCGTCCAGGAGGTCGAGCTTCACCTCGGTCGGACCCACCCATGCGAAGTTAGCGCGGCGCGCAGCGTCGTTGAACATCGGCGGCAGCACGTAGTAGTCGTCCTGCTGAAGGACGACGGCATGAATGCCGCGTTTCTCCAACTCCTCGGCGAGGGCCTGCCCTGTTTCGGACTTGCCGCTGCCGGATTCTCCGGCGACTGTGATAGTGAACCTGCGTGGCGTTGCCAGGATGTCGTCGATCAGATGGTCGACGATGATGCCTGCGGCGCGCCGGTGTTCTTCGCCGACGAGGATGATGTCTCCGCGCACGTATCCACCTCTTTTCGCTGTCCTGTGCATTATCGGACATAGCCGGGAGAATGTCACAACGCGATGCGTCGGTTGAACTCGACGACTACACGCCCACTTCTGACCGGCGCTATGCGTGGCCGGTCGAGGCCGCACGTAGAGGCACGGGGCCCCGGGCTGGGACGACGGGTGGGGGTCAAGGACTCAATCGTCCTCAGACTCATGCTGACTGAGACGGCACCGCATGTCTGGATTCCACCCGCCCATGTCCTCAGCTACGGGCGGATGATTCCGACCCGGGGTAGCGTGTGAGTCATGCTGCAGACGCGGAAGGGTTGCCGATGAGCGAATCGATCGGTCGGATCGTGAGACTCCAGGTACACGCGGAACCGCTGAAGCAGGACGGTGCCTACGTTCCCGACCCCCTCGTTTCGGTCGATCGAGCTGTTGTCAACGCCGACGGCATGCTCGGGTGGAACGGCAACGGCTGGATCATCGACACGCACCATTCAGCGCACCCGCGAGCAAAGGGAGGAGGGAAACGAGTCTTGTCGATCGGCTTCACCGGGCACTACGCCGCCATGGCCGACCGCTTCGATTCGGCCCCCCTCGGCATCGCAGGCGAGAACATCGTGGTTGACGGCCGCGCTGTCTCAGCGGAAGACATCGCAGACGGGCTCGTGATCCGGCATACCGACGGCACTGAGGCGGAACTGCGATCACCGAAAGCTGCGGTCGCCTGCACCGGGTTCACCTCATACCTGCTCGGATCCGACGAGGTGCTCGGCCACGAGCAGGTTGCCGACCATCTGGATTTCCTCTCAACCGGCACCCGGGGGTTCATCCTCGCTGTGGACCATCTCGAGCGGCCGGGCGAGATTCAACTCGGGGACGAGGTCTTCACACGCTGAACGGGATCCCGTTCAGCAACACCAACTCGTCGATCACCGCAGTTCGCGCATCGTCGAATTGCAGATTCTGCCGTTCTCGCAGGGGGATGCCGCGCTCCTGGACGTAGACCCGGTACCCGGTTCCGTCGTCGAGAATGTAGAGGCCATCGCGAGGACCGACGCGATTGATCCCGAGATCGAGCAATGTTTCGCGGTCGGGAATCTCCGAGATCATGTCGACGCGTTCGAGGGTGAAGGCGTCGGAGAAATCGGCTGCCGTCGTCGCCCGGCGCCCGAGCACTGAGGAGGCCATCTTCCGAGCTTTGCGGTGGAGGATCGCTTGGGCCTGTTCCTGTCGGGTTGGTCGATTCATGCGATGCGCTGGGTGTTCGGCCGTGAGTACCGGAAGATCGTCACAACCGCGGTTTCCAGGCGGGCCGATCCTGCTCGAAGCGTTGGATCTCTTCTGCGTGTGCGAGCGTCAGTGCGACGTGATCGAGGCCGTTGAGCAGCCGGCGCTTCACCGCCGGGTCGATCTCGAACGACGCACCGAAGTCGCCCGAAACAACGGTCTGCGCGGGAAGGTCGATCGTCACGTGGTTCGACGGATCATCGGCGAGTGCAGTGAGGGTGGCGACGTCCTCGGCGCTGAGCGCGATCGGGAGCAACCCGACGTTGTAGGAGTTGCCCTGGAAGATATCTGCGAATGACGGCGCAATGATCGCCCGGAACCCGCGATCCTCGAGCGCCCATGGGGCGTGTTCTCGGGACGAGCCGGAACCGAAGTTCGGCCCCGATACGAGCACAGCGGCTTCGGCATACTCGGGCCGGTTGAGGATGAATCCCGGGTCCAACTCGCCCTCTGCATCCTGTGCCCAGTCCCAGAAGAGGAACGGTCCGAAACCAGAGCGTTCAACGCGTTTGAGGAACTGCTTCGGGATGATCTGGTCGGTGTCGACGTTGGCGCGTGGGAGCGGAGCCATCTGACCCGAGATGATGCTGATGGGCTGCATCAGGACCACTCCCGAACGTCGACGAAATGGCCTTCGATCGCGGCCGCAGCCGCCATGGCCGGGCTAACGAGGTGGGTTCGACCGTCACGCCCCTGACGCCCCTCGAAGTTCCGATTCGATGTCGATGCGCACCGTTCGCCCGGCTGAAGAACGTCCGGATTCATGGCGAGACACATCGAGCATCCCGCATCGCGCCATTCGAAGCCCGCATCCACAAAGATTCTGTCGAGCCCCTCTTCCTCGGCTTGGAGCTTCACCAGGCCGGAACCGGGAACGACCATGGCACGCACACCGTCTGCGACACGTCGACCCCGGACAACGGTGGCCGCGGCGCGCAGGTCTTCGATCCTGGCGTTCGTGCACGAACCGAGGAATGCCACGTCGATGTTGATATCGGTGATCGGCGTGCCGGCTTCTAGGTCCATGTAGACGAGGGCCCGCTCCGCGGCGTCGCGGTCGAGCGGATCGTCGAACAATGCCGGATCGGGAACGGTTCCGCCAACCGGCACGGTCTGGGAGGGGTTGGTGCCCCACGACACGTACGGGGTGAGGTCGGCGGCGTCGATGACAATCTCCGTATCGAACGACGCTTCACCGTCGGTCGAGAGGGTTCGCCAGTAGGCGAGAGCCTCATCCCACTCGACACCGGTCGGAGCAAACGGTCGGCCCTTCAAATAGGCAAAGGTCGTCTCATCGGGAGCGACCAGCCCGGCGCGGGCACCGGCTTCGATCGACATGTTGCAGACCGTCATCCGACCTTCCATCGACATGTCCTCGAACACCGAACCCCGGTACTCGACCACGTGTCCGCCACCACCGTTGAAACCGATCCTGGCGATGACGCCCAGAATCACGTCCTTTGGTGTCACTCCGGACGGGAGATCACCGTCGACGGTGATCGACATCGACCTGGGTTTGCGTTGCGGCATCGTCTGTGTCGCCAGCACATGCTCGACTTCAGAGGTACCAATCCCAAACGCGAGCGCTCCAAACGCACCGTGTGTCGCCGTGTGGGAGTCACCGCATACGATGGTGGCTCCGGGCTGCGTGAGGCCCTGCTCGGGCCCGATGACGTGAACGATGCCGGACCGCGGGTCGTTGATGTCGAACAGCGTGACACCGGTGCGTTCGCAGTTGGCGATCAAGGTGTCGATCTGCTTCTTCGACAGCGGATCGAGGATGCCGAGCGCCCGATCGGCGGTTGGCACACCGTGATCGATGGTGGCGAGTGTGAGGTCGGGGCGGTGAACGGTTCTGCCGGACATCTCCAATGCCTCGAAGGCCTGCGGCGACGTGACTTCGTGGACGAGGTGGAGGTCGACGAACAACAGATCGGTACCGTCGTCTTCGGTGCGCACGACGTGATCGTCCCAGATCTTCTCGTAGAGGGTGCGGGGCTTGGTCATGGTTCGTCGCAGGTTAGGGATGGCCGAGCGGCTGGCAGGCGTATCAGCCGGCAGGGCGGCGCGGCCACTCTCAATCCTCCCGTCTGCACGATCGAAATCAGTGGAGGAACGATCCGCGATCTCGGTGTCATCACACCCGGTGCACACCCCGGTACGATTTCGGCGATGACTGTTGTCTTCGCGATCCTGCTGTCGGTCGTGCTCGGTGCTCCGTTCGGGCAGGCCGAGGCTCGCGCACTCGAAGTCAACTCCGGGATGACAATTGAGGTTTCGGTCGAGGTCGATGGGGGTCGATCCGCCGTGCTCGCTCGGGTGGTTGCGTTCGCAGGTGAATTGCCGCCGGTCGCGCTCGTCGACCAGGGGAACGGCACATGGGTTGCCGTGCTTCGGTTCTCGGGGCGGGAGGACGTCCAGATCGCATTCGAAGCCATCGACGCCGACGGCTCGAGCGAGATTTCCGGACTCTCAACCCTCACAGAACTCGGCGTTGATCCGGCCGTCGTCAGCCCAACTCGTCCAACGGTCCCGCCGGCGAAGGAGCCAGGTCCGAATTGGTGGCTCATCGGTGGAGCTGCGGCCGGAATTGCGGCGCTCGCTCTGGTGGTGGTGTGGGCTGTGACGGGTTCGGCCGACAAGCGCCCAAATGGCTCGGATGAGGCGAACGACTCGGACCACGACGAGGATCTTTCTGATTCCGGTGCCGAGCCCGACCGCGACGAGTCCTAGGCGCCGCGGGACCGGCGTTTCATGAGCGCAACTGCTGCTGCGAGCGCGGCGGCGGATAGGGCAACGGCAGCCCCGGTCAGCGGCGACGGACGAGGAATCGTCGGGCCCACGGTCACGGGCCGTTGGAACTCGAGGATCGGCCAATCTCGTTCCTCGGCCACGGCTCGCAGTTCCTTCTCCGGGTTCACAACCACGGGATTCCCGACCACTTCGAGCATCGGCAGATCGGTGATGGAGTCGGAATATGCGAACGAACCCTCGAGATCGATATCGGCGTTGCGAGCAAGGTCCTCCATGGCCTTGGCCTTCCCGGGCCCCATGGCGTAGACGTCGACTTCCGGCAGATATCGCCCCTGCGTATCGGTCTTGACCTTCGTGGCGATCACTTCACGAACGCCGATGTGTTCGGCGATTGGGCGAACGATCTCTTCGGGGCTTGCCGAGATGATGATGACTCGGCGCCCTCGCCGCGCGTGTTCGTCGATGAGGAACAGAGCCTCCGCGTACACGAGGGGTTCGGCGACATCGGTGAGGGTCTCGCGGACGAGTTGCTCGATCTCATCGCGCTGCCAGCCGGCGATGAGGTGGAGCAGCTCATCCCTGGCCCGCTCGAGCTGATCCTCATCTGCGCCGAACAGGAGATAGAAGACCTGGGCCAACCCCATCCGAGCCAGCGCCTTGCGGCCGAGAAAGCCCGCCTTGTAGAGCGGCTTGCCGAATGCAAGGGTCGACGATTTCGCGATGACCGTCTTGTCCAGATCGAAGAAGGCTGCTTGCTGCATCACCATCGAGTGTATCGGCAGAACCGGAGGTCGAAGTGAACGTGAATCGAAGGGCTTGAATCGCCGGGTCCGAGGCCATACGGTGGTCGGAGTTGTCACTTGGAGTTGGGAATGCCGGCGCTCGCGATCTGGTCGCCGGAGGACGAGGTTCTCGGCGCCGTCGCACCGCTCGCACTCGGCGCGGCCGCCGGAACGGCGCTTGTGGTCGACCTGGATCCCACCGGCCCGCGATATCCCGGTGATATCTCGCTGGCGAGCCTCGTCACCGACGGACCCACCAAGGCCGACCTGTCGCCCCAACGACGGGGGGTGGCGGTGGTGCGCAACGGCGGCGTCGAACCGCTGGAGGCTGAAGAGGTTCTTCAAGCTCTTATCGAAGGCTGGCCTGCCGTGGTGTTTCGACTCCCAGCGGATCACGCTGGAGACGGAAGTGCGATCCCGGTTCTCCCGCTCGTCCCCGGTCCGTTGCTGAGGCGATTCTCTTGCCCGGCCGTCTATCAACAGTCGGCGTGGCGGGTCCAGGTTCCGGCCAATGCTGTGGTGTTGCCCCGTCCCGGTTCGGGAACCATCGGAGCGCTCCTCGCAGGTCGCGCTCCGCACCCGGGTGACAGGTGGATTCGCGCCTGGCGTCGAGTCTGGGGGAACGAATGGGCGTGACCGACCGGATCATTCGACGTCTCCTCGAGTCCGACGTGCCGCTCGAGCGAGGGGCCTTGACGGCCGCGGCATCGGCGATAGTCCCTGAGGTGGCACCGCTGGCAGGGACGGACGAGATCACTGATGCAGTGGACGCTTTGGCCGGTCTCGGCCCGGTCGAGCGCCTGTTACGGGACCCGGAGGTGACCGACGTCCTCGTCAACGGTCCGTCGGAGATATGGATCGAGCGACACGGGCGGTTGGAGCGCAGCGAGATCGCGTTCGCCGACGATCGGGCGATCATTGCAGCGGTGGAGCGAGCGATCGCGCCGCTCGGTCTTCGGATCGATCGAGCAAGTCCCGCGGTCGACGCCCGTCTCACAGATGGGTCCCGCCTCCACGCGGTCATCCCGCCGGCTTCTGTCGACGGCCCCATTGTCGCCGTGCGCCGGTTCTCCGAGGCAGTGACGGACCTTGAAGCTCTCATCGACCGCGGCGGCATCTCGAACGCTGGAGCGAAGCTGCTGCGGATGGCGGTTTCGGGCCGGCTGAACCTGTTGATCGCCGGCGGAACCGGGGCGGGAAAGACGACTCTGCTGAACGTGCTATCGAAGGAGATCAACCCGTCCGAGCGAACGGTGACCGTCGAGGATGCCGCTGAACTCCGACTTGAGGGTCACGTCGTCCGTCTCGAGGCTCGCCCTCCCAACCCGGAAGGCGCAGGCGAGATCACGGTGCGTTCTCTCCTGAGGCACGCCCTGCGTCTGCGTCCCGACCGGATCGTTGTTGGGGAGGTGCGTGGCCCAGAGGCCCTCGACATGATTCAGGCCATGAGCACCGGGCACGATGGTTCGATGTCGACGATCCATGCGAACGGGCCTGAGGAGGCGCTGTGGCGGCTCGAGAGTCTGGCCGCAACCGCCGACTCCGGCGCATCCGTCGATACCCTCCGACGGCAGATTCGTTCAGCGGTCGATCGCGTTGTTTTTGTGGCCCGCCGACCCGAGGCGCGTGTCGTCGCCTCGATTTGTGAGGTGGACTCGGACGGGATCGAGGAGATCTACTCGTGCTGACGGCGGTGCTCCTGGCAGCAGGACTCGCTCTCGGCGTCCATCCGGTGGTCGTTGTACTCGCGGCGGTGGCTTCAATCGAGCCGCGACTCGTGCTCTTTGGCGCTGCCGTGTGGGGGGCGGTCGCAGCTGCCCGTCGTCGCCGAGGGAGGATCACGCCCGACGATGAAGCGACATACTTCCGCGCGCTCTCGGCTGAACTACGGGCCGGTGCTTCATTGCGGGGTGCCCTTGGCGAAGCGCTGCACCGTGCGCCGGTCCTGTCCCTGACACGGGCGGCTCGACTTGCTGAAGCCGGAATGCCGATGAGTGAGATCGCCGACGCCATCGAGGATCGGTTCCCCGAGAACGGGCGCCTTGCGGGAGCGGCATTCCGCCTCAGCGACTGGTCAGGAGCACGGGTCGCCGACACGTTCGATGGGCTCGCAGAGCGAGCCGCCGCATCTGCCGATTTGGCCAGGGAGCGCAGGGCGGCCACAGCCCAGGCTCGCCTCTCGGCGTTGGTGATCGGGATTGCCCCGATAGCATTCGCAACGCTGCTGTTCGCAACCGGACGCGGGTCCGGGCTCCTGGCTCACGGAACGGTCGGCATCCTCGTGCTCGGTGCGGGCCTTGCGCTCGAACTCCTCGGGCTGATCGTGGTCGCGACAATCATTCGGAGGGCCGAACAATGATGGTCCTGGCCACCGTCGGGCTCTGCGTCGCAATCTGCCTCGGAAGGTGGCAAACGGTCGTCGTCGCCGCCACGCTCCTGCTCTTGCTCGTTGCTCCCGTTGTCGCGGTCACCGTGGCGCTCGGAGTTGGCGCCTGGGCAGTGGCCCGCCGCGTGCTGAAGCCGAAGATGAGGGAGGATGAAGAGGCCCTTCTTGCCGAGCTCGCGGCGCTGGGGCTTACCGCCGGCCTGACGTTCCCTGCGGCGGTCGAAGCGGCGACCGCCGCCGTCCCGGGCGAAGTGTCCACGCGCGTTCGGCGGGCTGGACGAATCCACCGGGATATCGTCAGCGCACCGTCCGATGAACCGGGGCTGTTCCTCGTAGCTCGACGTGCGCTCGCAACAGGGGCGCCGCTCGCTCCTGCTGTGTCGGCCTACGCGACGACGCTTCGCAGCGAGGAACGATCCCGCCAGCTCACCGCTGCTCGCCGTCTTCCCGTGAAGCTGCTGTTCCCCCTCGCTCTGCTGATCTTGCCAGGTTTCCTGCTCCTCACGGTTGGCCCGGCTCTACTCGGGAGCCTTGAGCACCTTGGTCTTTGACTTCCCACCGCTCCGGCCGGAAGCCGGCTATTGAAAGGAAACGCCATGCGCCACATCGTCTCGGATGAACGCGGGCAAGCGACGGCGGAGTACGCGCTCGTCATCGTTGCCGCTGCCGCGATCGCACTAGCGCTGATCATCTGGGCCACCTCAACCGACCTGCTGCCGTCCTTCTTCACAACCGTGCTCAGGAAGGTCACGTCCGTGGCTGAGGGAGCGCCGATCGGGTGAGCCAGAAGGGGACAGCGGTTGTCGAGTTCGCTCTTGTCGTTCCGATGGTGCTGGTGCTCGTTTTGGGTCTGGTCGAGGTTGCCCTGGTCGCTCGTACGCAACTCGAGGTAGTCAATGCTGCTCGCGAGGGTGCGCGAGAAGCCGCCGCGTCGCCGGATCCGGCCGACGCGGTTCGAGCAGCACGGATCGCGCTCGGTGGCGCCGGCGCGTCGGCACGTGTCTCGGTACGTCGACCGGATGTCGTTGGGAGTCTCGCCGAAGTTCGGGTGACGGTGCCGTACCGCGTCGCCGCTCCCCTCTTCGGCGGTGTCTCCGTCGAGATTTCGGCACGAGCTGCGATGCGGGTCGAACGGTGAGTGCCGAACGAGGTTCGGCAGCACTTCTGTTGTTGGCCGTCGCCGGCCTCGTGGTCATCTTGACGATCGGCGTGGCCGACACCGGGCTTGCGCTTGCTGCACGTCTGCAAGCTGCCGCAGCGGCCGATGCTGCCGCACTTGCCGCCGCGCCCGTCACGTTCCGGTCTTTTGGTGCCGCCGGGAGCCCCGCAGACGAGGCGGGTCGTTTGGCCGCAGCAAACGACGCGGTGCTGACAGCCTGCCGTTGTCCGATCGACCGGAGTTGGCGTCCCCGTGTTGTTGAGGTGACTGTCGAACGTCGTGTCGCCCTCATCGGCCTCGGCGCGATCACAGTACGTGCTTCGAGCCAAGCAGAGTTCGCTCCGGAGCTGCTCCTCGAGTGAGACGTACCTGGTGACTCGGACCCCGTTCGCCCGCGTGCCGCTGTACGTCCCGTTGCCAGCGCGCTTCGAGTTCGATTGCGCTCTCGTTCGTGTCGCTTCGTCAGCGACCGGCGGTGGGCCCTCGAGCGCCGATTCGCGATTCGGATACTGCTGTAGGTGCCGAGATTCCTTGCCGAAAGAGAGGTAGGAGCCGGAGCGCCGATTCAAGTGCACCAAGACCGGTGTGCTCATTGGAGTCAGAACACCGACGATCCGATCGATGAGGGATCGCAATGCAAGATCTCGAAGACGCATACCGCCGGGGTGTCGAGCCACAGCTCATCAGACTTCTCTCGGTCCTTCCCAACCTTGAAGCCGGCCAGGCGGACGCGGTCCAAACCGTGAGGACCGTGAGTCACCAACTCAAGGGATCAGGGTCGAGCTTCGGACACCCTGAAGTCACGACCCTCGCCGCCGCCGTTCTGGCGGCCCCAGACAGCGAACTTGCTGAGGCCGCGAGACCGTTGATCTCTGCGATCGAGGAGGTCCTGGCTACCGACAAACCGTTGCGTCGGATCCTCATCGTCGACGACGACCCGCTCATTCGCATGATTGTGACCAAGACAATCGAGGCACCCGGCCGCACGTTTGAGACCGCAGGATCTCTCGCCGAGGCCCGCAAGGCGATGGACGCCACGACCGACCTCGTCCTTCTGGATCTGCTTCTCCCGGACGGCGATGGCAGACAGTTGCTCCGGTATGCGCAAGGAAGTCCCGAAACGGCGAGAATCCCGGTTGTGGTCCTTTCGGGGTCCGGGAGCGATCCCATCCGGCAGGCCGCAATGAACGCCGGGGCGGCCGCATTTGTCGAGAAGCCGTTCGACCCAAACATCCTCTCAGAGCTAGTCGATGAGCTGCTCGCGCCGAGCGCAACCGCGCCCAACCCGTCCGCGACCGGTTCGTCTGACAGCGAGGGCTCTCATAGGACCAACGTGCTTCTTGCTGAAGATGACGACTTGGTGGCGGCGCTGATATCTGATCGGCTCGCGCGCGACGGCTTCGAGATTCGGCGCGTGGAAGACGGCGAGAGTGCACTCGATGAGGCGCTTCGAGAACCACCGGACCTTGCGATTCTTGATGTGATGATGCCGAAGATGAACGGCTTCGAGGTGCTCGGGCGCATCCGGTCCGCTCCGCAGACGGCAGACCTGCCGGTCATCATCTTGACGGGCCGCGGCCGCGAAGAGGACGTGGTCCGAGGTTTCGACCTCGGTGCAACCGACTACATCGTCAAGCCGTTCTCGCCGGCCGAGCTTGCGGTTCGGGTGCGGCGCCACACGACCGTGACATGAGCGGGCTTGTCTTCGCGGTCCTTGGGCTGGCCTTCATCAATCTGACGTTCGCCGCGCTCGTGGTGCTGCTTCGCCTCCGCAACGTTCGCCGCGCCGCGAGGCTCGAGGAGCGAAGGCGAGTCTGGTATCCGCGAATCATCGGGCTCATCTCCGGCGACCCGGACGCTGAGAGGCTGAGCGAAAGCGTAGATCCAAGTGAGCAGAGCGATGTCATCGAGATCGCCTGGGATGTCGCCCGGCGGCTTCGCGGTGGCGACCGCTCTCGAGTCCAGCGGTTCGCTGCCCCGCTCCTCGGTGTGACGATCCCAGACCTCGAGGCCAGGCGGCCCGAAACACGCGCCCGCGAAGTGCAGATCGTCAGTTGTCTCGGCGGCAGCGATTACGAGCACACGATCGTCGAGTTCCTCGACGATCCCTCGTCGCTGGTGTCCCTCGCCGCAGCTCGTGCACTCTGCCAACCCAATCGAGTTCGGTGGATTGGCGAGGTGCTGGATCGACTGGGTCGCTACGGAGCATGGAGCCCCGCCCTCACGGCGTCGATGCTCGCCGAGGTCGGCATGGAAGCAGCCCCCGAAATGAGGGTGTACCTCGGCGATGACCGGCGGCCCGCGTATGCCCGAGCTGCGGTGGCGCGGTCGCTCGCCCTCCTCAAAGATGCCGAATCCGCAGACGTGGCTGCCGCTCAGCTCACCACCGCGGACTCGGAACTCGTAGCCGCTTGCCTCCGTCTGCTCGCGGTGGTTGGTTCGGAGGCGCAGGCCAACGCCGTGAGGCCTCTCATCACCGACGATCGCTTCTTCGTACGTGCGGCCGCCATGACCGTTCTTGGCAAGGTCGGAGCACCTGAGGACGCGGATCTGATTGTTGCGGCGATGGAGGCAGGCTCCGCGTGGATCGCAATTCGGGCGACGCAAGCCCTCGCTGATCTCCACGCCTCGAGCGAGTTGGCCGCTCTCGTCAACTCGGGTGGGCTGCCGGCCGAAGCAGCGATCGAGACGCTCTACGGCGGTGCCGCATGATGGAACTCCTCACTGCATTCAACGTCTTCATCCTGGTCTACTTCGCCCTTCTCAACGGCACATACCTGATCCTGAGCTTCACGGCATTTCGCAGCCTGAGGCGGTACATCGATCGACTCGAATCGCTCCAGATCGATGACCTCCTCGCGTCGAGTGGAGGCCTCCCGATTTTACTGGTGGTTCCGGCGTTCAACGAGGCTGCGACGATTGTGCCGTCCGTCCGGTCGCTTCTCACGCTCAT
>CBFDAN010000026.1:0-12521 GCA_965602815.1 uncultured bacterium | reverse complement strand
ATGAAGTCGTGTGCCTGAGCGAGCCTCGCCGCTGATCTGACCCTGCGCTCGTCCGCCTGAGGGTCGCCGACGAGGATGTTCTCGGCGATCGTTGCAGAGAACAAGAAGCTCTCCTGGAACACGATCGCAACCTCGGACCGCAGGTCATCAAGACGTAGATCGCGCACGTCGACGCCGTCGATCGAGACCGACCCCTCCGCCACGTCATAGAACCGGGGCACGAGATTGGTCACAGTCGTCTTGCCAGAGCCGGTGACCCCAACAAGGGCGACGGCCGTTCCACCCGGAATGACGAGATCTACCCCATCGAGGACGGTTGGACCCGTCGGATAGGCGAAGCGCACCTGATCGAACCGAATCTCGCCGGGACCTTCCGGCAGCGGAACCGGCCGTGTGGCATCTTCGATAACCGGGTCGGTCGAGAGCAGCTCATCGATCCGCGATGCGGACGCCGCCGCCCGCGGCAGGTTTGCGAAGAACCAGCCGGTGATCATCAGCGGCAGCACCAGCACGGCGAGGTATTGGGTGAATGCGACAAACTCTCCTTCCGTGAGCGCACCATCGATGACGCGAAGCCCGCCGACCCACAACACGGCAACCGTTCCGAAAGACGGGATGAGTTCGAAAAGCGGTGCATAGGTCGACCGATATCGGGCAATCTGGATGGTGTCCTCATAGATCGCCACGGCGGCCGCCTTCAATCGCAGCTCCTCCCTCCGCTCCTGCCCGTAGGCCTTCACGACCTCGATTCCGGCAACACTCTCCTCGACGACTTCCGCCAGGTCGGCAAGCTTCTGCTGGACGCTGAACGACAGCCGGATGACACGGCGGGCCAATGAATTGGCATTGAGTACCAACGCTGGAATGGTGAGGGATGCGACCAGGCCGAGGATCGGGTCGATCACGATGAGCACCACCATCACCACCAGGAACATCGCGATGTTCGCGATGACGATGGGAAGCATCATCAGGATCAGGCGTATCTGCGACAGGTCGGAGGACGCGCGCGACATAAGCTGGCCGGTCGGTGTGATGTCGTGAAAGGCGAACGCCAACCGCTGGATGTGGGCGAACATCCGCCCTCTGAGGTCCGCCTCAGCCCGATACGCGAGACGGAAGCCGAAGTAGCGGCGGAATCCCATGCCGACCGCCTGGACGATGCCGACGCCGACCAACGCGAGAATGAGGGGGGTGAGCATGTCGCGTCGTTGGGCGAGAATCGCGTCGTCGACGATCGTCGCGACGATGTAGGGGATAAGGACAACCGTCGCCATCCACACCAATGCACCGACGATCGCAACAACACCGTCGCGTGGGTAGGAGCGCAGCGTTCGAAGCAGCAGCCCAAGTCCGCTCCGAATGTCGACCGGCACTCGATCGTCATTCACGGGGTGCGTCCGCGGGCGACGTCCACGATTGAAGGCACGAGGGCTGGAACCGAAATGGTGATGATCGCGACGGCGTAGGACCAGACCAGGATCACACCAACGGACCCGAAGACGGCAAGGGTGTTTCCGCCGAATTTCGGGATCAGGATCGCGGCCAGCCAGGTCGTGAAAGCGAGGACCACCGCCGCTACGACCGCAGACAGCAGCGGCATTCGACCCTCTGTTGGAGTCCCCCACCGGTAGATCCCATAGAGGACCACCACAACCCACGCCAGAATCGCGCCAACGCTGATCCACGCTGCAGAGCCAAGGTTGATTCCGAGATCAGCGAGCTCTGTAGTGAGCCAGTTTCCGAGGATGACAGCGAAGTAGCTCAAGACAAGCGCAATGCCGCCACCGATGGTGAAGAGTATGCCGAGGCTCCGGGTGACCAGGTATCGGCGTGTCTCGTCGACCCCTTCGATCATGCGCAGCGCCTTCTGCATGGCGTAGACGGCCCGCGAGCCTGACCAGAGTGCCACGAGGAGAGACACCGCTAGGACGAGCGGACCCATGTCTCCGACCTCCCCCTGTGCACCCTCCAGAATCGGATCAAAGAACTCCGAAACCTCGGCAGGGAACTTCGTGGTGAGTGTCTGCTCGACACTCTGCAAGCCGTCAGGGTCGCCTCCGACCATCGATATCGCGGCCACGGCAGCGAACGCCAACGGCACCAGAGCGAAGATTGCGTTGTAGGCGATCGCCGCCGACATGAGGAATGGGTCCGCGGCCAGGATGCGCTTGATGGCGGCCACGAGCGGATCGAACCGAGGAGGAAGCGAAGGAAGCGAGCGCATAGCCGGAGGATACGGGTGATCAGTGCCGAGCAGAAAACGGACCCGTTCCTACACTCGCACCCAATGCGTCGCCTGATCATCACCGCTGCTGCCCTAGCCGTCGCCGCGACGGCCTGTGTCGCGGGCGCCGACGTCGTGCCGGCCGAGCCGAACGGGACAACATCCACCACCGTTTCCGACACGACGATTCAGGAGCCCGGCACCACGACACCTGACGACACAACCGATACCACTGCTCCGTCGGTGACGACCACGACTACGATCGCCAGCCGCCCAGGTGTGGTGCCGCCCGAGAGTGTGGGCGAACCCTGGGGCGACGTGGTCGGCCTCACAATGTTCCGCGGCAATCCCACACGTACGTTCTACGGATCGGGGCCGGTGCCGAGCACCGCACCGGGGTTGGATTGGCGGTTCCCGGAGGACCCGATGTGTGGGCAGTCCCCGGTCGGGCAGGAGAACAAGGTCTGGTGTGGGAGCGGCTGGACCGGACAACCCGTGGTCTGGGAGCGGCCGGATGGAATCACCGAAGTGATCTTCGGGGCGTATGACAAACAGATCCACTTCCTGAACGCGGAGACCGGAGAGCGCACTCGCCCCGACTTCGACATGGGCGACATCATCAAGGGCTCGGTGACGCTCGATCCGGATGGATTCCCCCTGCTGTACGCCGGGTCGCGAGACCCGCGCTTCCGGATTATCGCCCTCGACGCCGACGAGCCGTACGAGGTCTGGTCGCTCCATGCGAAGTCGGTCGATGGCATCTGGAACGACGACTGGGACTCAAACCCGGTGATCGTCGACGACATCATGTACGAAGGCGGCGAAAACTCTTGGTGGTTCGCGGTCAAGCTGAATCGCGGCTACGACGCTGAAGGAAAGGTGACCGTCGATCCGCAGGTGGTCTACCAGATCCCGGCGTGGACCGACGAACTCACCGAGATCTTCGGTCGGCAGCATTCTGTCGAGAACTCGACCGCCGTTTTCGAGCAGCGTGCCTACTTCACGACTTCGGCCGGCCGGGTCGTCGGCGTCGACGTTTCCGATATCGAATCAGGCAACGGAGAAGTCTTCTTCGACTTCTGGAACGGCGACGATACAGATTCGACCATCAACATCGACCGCGACGGCTACCTCTACGTTGTCTCGCACGCGGACACGGCGAAGAAGAACAACACGGCGGCCAGACGGGTTCGAGAAGTCGGTGATCTCGCCAAGTTGGATCCGAACAACCCGGATGACCCGGTCATGTGGTCGGTTCACCTCTCAGCCGCTCGAGGACAGGACGCCGGCGCGTGGGCCACGCCGGCTCTCCACGCCGATGCCGCTCTGCTCTTCCTGGCGACCGATGCCGGGGACCTTCTCGCCGTCGATACCGTGACAGGTGAAACGGTGTGGGAAGATTTCATCGGTGGAAATGCCTGGTCGTCGCCCGTCATTGCCGACGACGTGCTGGTTGTTGGTGTCGACTGCCTCACCGGGGATGCCGGCTTCCGCGCCTATGATCTCACCAATCCCCGCTCGCCCCAACGGCTGTGGGACGCTCCGGTGGGATCGGGTCAATGTATCGAGTCGACGCCTGCAGTCTGGAATGGTCGCATCTACGTCGGATCTCGCGACGGCTTCTTCTACGCGATAGGTGAGAAATGACGGGCAGAAACTCTGTAGACGTCGGAACGGGCCGGAAGTTCTCCTCAGTCCTGTTGTTCGTGATCGGCACCATGGCATCGCTCGCGACAGTATTCGGGTTCTTTGGTGCGACGTGGTGGGGCTGGGACCGACTCGCCGATTGGCGCTTTCCCCTCCTCGTGATCCTCGTCATCACGTCCGTCGTGTACGGATTCGTCTTCCGGCGAGCTCTGTCCGGAGTATTCCTCCTTGCCGCCATCGTTAATGCCGTCCTCGTCGCCCCGCTGTGGCTCTCGACCCAGGCAACGGTCGAGTCAAGCGACCGGATCCGGATCGTCAGCCTCGACGCCAGTGGCTCGGGCGACAACCAGAAAGAGATCGCTCTCTGGATCGACAGCGTTGAGGCAGACGTCGCGTTGCTGTACCGAACATCCCCGGATTGGTCGGCAACGTTGACCGCCGCCGATGTCCCGTACCGTGTCGTCTCGACCCCGGTCGGGAGTGATGCCGTCGGACACACGACCGTTCTCGCACGCGGCGACACATCCGTAGCTCCACTCGATCCGGTGCCGGGTTCGGATGTCACGATCCGCGTCGGCCTCGCGGACACACAGGCGATAGTCGTTGGCTTGGCCGTGCAGAATCCCGGTTCCACACTCCTTGCCGACTACCGAATCGACAGATTCGCGTCGGTCAACGCTGCGGTCTCGGAGTTGCTCGAACCGGTCGTCATAACCGGCAATCTCGAAACCTCGCGCTGGTCGCACGCGTTCGAGGTGATTGCACAAGGCATGACAAACTCTGAAGACGGGTTCGGATACTCCGCTACATGGCCATCCACCGATTGGCCGATCATCGGTGAATACATGGGCCTCCCGCTCGATCACGCCCTCTACCGCGGCGACATCACGGTTCCCACGCGGCGCGTCGGACCTGATCTGGGTCCGGCGCACCGGCCGCTCCTCTTTGATCTCTCAGCGGCCGCCGGGTAGGGATCAACCCCGCGTCCCCCGGTACCCTGCGGCGCATGCTCCACGACTACACATCCGTTGCGGCCACCGACATCACCGACGTCACCGAGCTCGCCATCGCGGAGGCCGAATCCCTCCTCGCTGCCGTCATTGAAGGGGAAGGTAGTCGCACCTACGCCAACACGATGGCCCCGCTCGATGCAGTCGGTGTGTTGATCTCCGATGCGTCCGGCGAGGGCTCATTCATGGCCAAAGTCCATTCCGATGCCGAGGTTCGGGCGGCAGGCGTTGCGGCAGGGGAACGATCCTCGAAGTGGGCCACCGATCTCTTGATGCGCCCGGAACTCGCCGCAGCAATCCGCAAGTACGCCACAACCGACGATGCGGCCGCGATCGAAGGCCTCGAGGCTCGCAACCTCGAATTCTGGCTCCGGGATCTCAGGCGAGCGGGCCACGATCTCGCCGAAGCCGATCAGTCCAGGCTCCGGGGACTCCGACAGCGTCTCATCGAGCTCCAAGTTGCCTTCAACAGCAATCTCAACGAATGGGACGACGCGATCGAAATGACGCGAGACGACCTCGCCGGCCTGCCCGAAACGTACATCGAACGCCTCGGACCTGGCAATGCCGAAGGGACCTACCGCGTCTCGATGGACTACCCGGACTACATCCCATTCATCGAAGAAGCCGACAACCGAGAACTCAGGCGGCAGATGCAGTTCAAGTTCTGGAATCGAGCGGCTGACGAGAACACACCGCTGATGGCAGAAGCCGTTGCCGTCCGGAACGAAATCGCCTACCTCCTCGGCCACGACACCTGGGCCGACTACGCGCTGGAAGTGAAGATGGCCGATCCCGACGGTGTCGACGCACTCTACGCCTCGATCCTTCCCGGTCTCACGAAGCGAGGCATGCAGGAGCTCGCAGTGCTCCAGGAACTCGCCGATGCTGATCTAGCCAACGACCCGATCCGCTCGTGGGACTGGATGTACTACCACTCGCAGCAGCGTCGGCGGGACTTTGGGATCGATCAGAACGAAGTTGCCCAGTACTTCCCGCTCGAGACCGTCGTCGACGGCATGTTTGAGATCACCGGAGAGGTCTTCGGCCTCGAATACCGCGAGGTCCCCGAACCACGAGCCTGGCACGAAGATGTGAAGCTGTACGAGATCCGCAACCGGGGCGAGGACCGGCCGATCGCCTACTTCTACGCCGACCTGTTCCCGCGTGAAGGCAAGTTCGGCCACGCAGCGTGCTTCTCGATCAGAGGCGGGATGCGGACCGAAGACGGCAGCTACAGGGCTCCCGTCTCCGCCGTCGTCGCCAATTTCACCAAACCGGGGCCGGGATCGCCTTCGCTCCTCAAACATGATGAAGCCCTGACCCTCTTCCACGAGTTCGGCCACGTCCTGCACTTCAGTCTGACAACCGTCGACCATCCCCGATTCGCCGGGTACGACACCGAATGGGACTTCGTGGAGGCACCGTCCCAGATCATGGAACACTGGATGTGGCAGCCCGAGGTGCTCCAGCGCTTCGCTCGACATCATGAAACCGGTGAGACCATCCCGACCGATCTCGTCGAGCGCCTCGTGGCGGTCCGAGATCAGAACATCGGGCTCTCCACCCTCCGACAGGTCTTCCTCGGCAAGTTCGACCTCGCGATCCACACCGGGCCGAGTGATATCGATCTCGACCAGGCCACCCGTGATGCCTTCGCCCTGACCTTGATCCCCTATCACGAAGGCACCCATTTCGCAGCGTCGTTCGGGCACCTCATGAGCGGGTACGACGCCGGCTACTACGGATACCAGTGGGCGAAGGTCTACGGCGACGACATGTTCTCGGTGTTCGCCGACGAGGGCATCCTCAGCCCCGACGTCGGCGCTCGATACCGCAACGAAGTGCTTGCCCGCGGCTTCTCGCGCGATGCCATCGAGCACCTGCGCTCCTTCCTCGGCCGTGAGCCGTCGCCCACCGCGTACCTCGAGAACCTGGGCCTGTTGAGATGAAGCGATGGACGCGCCTTATCGGGCTTCTGCTCCCGACCGCGGCGCGCACCCGTGCTGACGAAGACAACACCGCCTCCATCACTACGACCGTCATCGAACCGGTCGATGAGACCACAACCACCACAATCCCGGCTCACACACCGTTGAACGATGACGATCTGCACCTTGTTCTGTTGTGGCACCAGCGCCAACCCCTCTACGAGAAGGATGAGAACGGCGTCGTAGCCCGGCCGGGGGTGCGGATTCCACGAGATCTCTTCGGAAGAGGATCCCCGGCAGACTGGACCTATGCCGTGGCCGCAGTGAGCCAGGAGGGGTCTCCCTCAGCCGGCATCCGCAGAAATCGCGACGTTGAAGCCACTCCGGACCAGTGGCGCATCGGGGGCGGCGACGGCTCGATCAACCGGACGCGGATTCTCGACGCCATCGTCGCAGAGCCCGGCCTCCAGGAAGCGATGCTCCCGGACTACGACCCGGTGACAACTGGATCCGTCGACGACCTGAGCGAGAACGAGTTTGCCCAATTCACAGCTGTGGCATCACCATGAAGGACCTCGCCCCGGCCGCAGTCGCCGATGTTGAGCAACTCTCCATCCTCCTCGACAATCCCCCCGACGTCGATCTTGCCGTGCACACGACGCGAAAGGGGACAAAACGACTCCGGTCGTTTCTGCGTCTCGCCAGACGGTCGATCGGCACGAATGTCTACCGGACGGAGAACGCAGCCCTCCGCGATACGGCGCGACTCATCGCGCCGACGCGCGACGCGTTCGTACTCATCGAAACGGCTCGCGAGATGGGTGCATCCGGACCGGTGTTTGCAACACTCGAGCGCCTTCACATCGAGGAGATGGCCCGCCTCGAATCCGGTGGGAGAGTGGACGCCACCATGCGCCTCAAGTCGATCGCCGCGCGCTGGCGGACAATCGAATGGAGCGGACCGGAGGTCTCATCGATTTGTGCCGGCTTCACGCGGACATATCGCCGAGGCCTCGCGGACTTCATGTCCGTTCGATCGCAGCCGACCGCCGCTGCGTTCCACACCTGGAGACGGCGGGTGAAATACGTCCGGTATCAACTCGAAGCCGTTGGCGCACCAACAAGACTCACGGAGGTTTGGCTTGCGCTCGGCGACGACCTCGGTTGGGAGCACGACCACACCGTACTGATCGGCGTGTGCGGCGAGTATCCGGCCGATGATGGCTTCCGTGCGGTCGCCGAACGCTCACGGGCTCGACGTGAGGAATTGCGGTCTCACGCGCTGGACGCGGGCGACCGACTCTTTGTGCTCGAGCCAGAACCCTTCGTCGAGTCGGTTGCATCGATGGTCGGGCTCGAACCCCGCTAGCCCGCTGGCTCCCCGAGCGCCTGTGCTGCGGAGCGGTCGGGTTTCCCGTTTGCCAGCAACGGCAGTGCATCAACCGCAACCCAACGGCGGGGAACCTCGTGCCGTGCGACCCGGGAACGGACCTCATCCATGATCCTTGGAATGTCGTCTGATCTTGCTTCGACGACCGCCACCACGATCTCGCCCCACTCATCATCCGCGGTGCCGAATACGACAGCCTGCCCGGTCGTCGGAATCGACTCAATCGCCGCCTCCACGACAGCCGGATGCACGTTCTCACCACCGGTGACGATGACCCCGCCCTTCCGGGCCGTGACGACAAGCCGTCCGTTCGCGTCGAGGTACCCGAGGTCTCCGGTTCGGTGGGCACCGATCCTCGGCGGCTCGCCCGTGTACCCCGGCGACACAGCCGGGCCGTCTACGACGATCTCGCCCCCCTCGATCGACACCCTGAACCCATCGAGCGGCGGACCTGCGGTACCAAGCGCTTGTGCCGCGGTCCCCCGCTCCACGGTGGCAACTTGCGAACCGGTCTCAGTCATCCCGTACGTCTGGAGTACCGGAAGCCCGGCGAGCAGCGCCCGTTCGACAAGATCGGCATTCGCCGGGGCTCCACCCAGCAGAACGGCCGACAGCCCCTCGTACGGCCCGGGGTCGCGTTCGAGGATGCGATGCAGCATCGTTGGGACCAGGCTCGCCATCGTCACCGAACCTCCCCGCAGCGCGGCGATCGCGGCGCTCGGATCGAACTGGCGGTGAAGCTCGATCGACCCCCCGGTGGCGAGACTGCGCCAGACAATCGACAATCCGCCGACGTGGAAAAGTGGCAGGGTGAGCAGCCAGCGATCGTGTGGACCGTTGCGCAGGCGTCGCTGCGAAGCCTCGACCGCCGCAGCGACGTTCTGCTCGGTCAGGATCACGCCGCGCGGGCGCCCCGAGCTGCCCGAGGTCGACACCACGACGTAGGCCCCGGGATCGATCGATGCGTCCGTGTCGATCGTGTTCGGTCCGAGCGGTGCGGCCACAGCCCCGGAACGGTGGATTCCGACCAACGCAACAACGGTTTCGGGGACTGCAGGGGCGTCGACCGTCACCAGATCGCCCTCGCCGATCCCGGATCTGAGAAGCTGGCTGGCGTGCTCGTCGGCGCGCCGATCGAGGTCCCCATAGGACAGGGTCGTGGCGTCGAACACGATGGCCGGGGCCTCGGGACCGCGCCTGGCGTGGATCCTCGCCCACTCATGCGGCAGGGTGATGGTCATTGCGCTCACTACAGTATCGGTTCGTGATATCTGAGATCTTCGACCCAGTCGCTTGGGATCCCGTTCCGGGGTTCGACTTCACCGACATCACCTACCACCGCTCGCCGGAGGTCGGAGTCGTGAGGGTTGCGTTCGACCGTCCCGAGGTGCGAAATGCGTTCCGTCCGCACACGGTCGACGAGTTGTATACCGCACTCGATCACGCTCGGATGACCTCCAACGTCGGAACTGTGCTCCTCACCGGAAACGGCCCGTCGCCCAAGGACGGCGGGTGGGCGTTCTGCTCCGGCGGCGATCAACGGATCCGAGGCGCGGACGGGTATCAGTATGAAGGAACCGGTGAGGTGGATCAGGCGCGCCTCGGCCGGCTCCACATTCTCGAAGTGCAGCGGCTCATCCGGTTCATGCCCAAGGTCGTGATTGCCGTTGTTCCGGGCTGGGCTGTCGGAGGAGGTCACAGTTTGCACGTCGTATGTGATCTCACGATCGCCTCGCGTGAACACGCCGTCTTCAAGCAGACCGATGCTGATGTCGCCTCGTTCGATGGCGGATACGGTTCGGCACTCCTCGCCCGCCAAGTCGGTCAGAAACGAGCGCGGGAGATCTTCTTCCTCGGACGCGACTACTCGGCGGACGAGGCATACGAAATGGGCATGGTCAACGCGGTCGTCGAACACTCCGAACTGGAGAATGAGGCACTCGAGTGGGCCCGAGAGATCGTCTCGAAGAGTCCAACGGCACAGCGCATGCTCAAGTACGCCTTCAACCTGCAAGACGACGGGATGGTCGGCCAGCAACTCTTCGCCGGTGAAGCCACTCGGCTTGCGTACGGCACCGATGAGGCCCAGGAAGGCCGCGACGCCTTCCTCGAGAAGCGCGATCAGGACTATCACGACTTCCCGTGGCATTTCTGAGGTGACAGACGCGAGACACAGGACACAAGACACAAGACCGAACGCCACTGAGGCCTTCGAAGTTGCAGCTGCCGTTGGTCTCGAGTCTCGAGTCTCGAGTCTCCTTTCATGAACCCGTGGGTGCTGGCGGCGCGGCCCGCTACGTTGCCTGCGGGGGTGGCGGCGGTTGTTGTGGGCAGTGCGCTTGCCGGCGCGGATGGAGTGTTCCGGTGGGATGCCTTTCTTGTGACGTTGTTCGCGGCGATCGCGATCCAGATCGGGGTGAACTATGCCAACGATCTGGCGGACGCCCAGAAGGGTGCCGATACCGCGGCTCGGATCGGACCGACGCGAGCCGTGGCGGCAGGCCTGCTCACGCCCGGTCAGATGAAGCGGGGCATCGTCACCATGTTCGGGCTCGCTGCCGTCGCGGGGTGTTACCTGGTCTGGCTTGCCGGATGGGTGATCCTTGCCATCGGGATTGTGTCAATCATCGCCGCCCTCGGCTACACGAACGGCCCCGTCCCCTATGGCTACTACGGACTCGGCGAGCTGTTCGTGTTCGTGTTCTTCGGCCTGGTCGCGACCGCCGGCACCCGCTACGTCTATGACCGCACGGCGCCGGCCGACGCGTGGCTGAGCGGCGTCTCGATGGGTCTCCTCGCGGCAGCGATCCTTGTTGCAAACAACGTTCGTGACATCGAGACGGATCAGATCGCAGGAAAGCGCACCCTCGCCGTGATCCTCGGTCGACGGTCCGCACGCTGGCTGTACACCGCCATGGTGATCGTGGCATACGCCGTGATCGCCATCGCTGTAGCGGCCGGCGTCCTGCCGTCGTGGGCCATGCTCACCTTCGTCTCGATCCCGCTCGCGGTGCAGCCCGTGCGGACGATCTTCACCCAGACGGAGGGTCCGCCGCTGATCGGCGTGCTCAAGGCGACGGCTCGCCTTCAGTTCGTGTTCGCGGCGCTACTCGCCCTCGGAGTGCTGGTCGCCGTTTGATCGTCAGTGTCGGACCAGCGCTCCAATGGTTGCCGCTCCGACCGGCGCATCGTCCACCGTGACGAGGGTGTCGGGCCCGTGCGAACGTTCGATTCTGATCGCTGGTCCACTCCGTATCACGAATGCCCGCACACCCGATCGAACCCGGTAGCCCCAGCCGCCATACGCCATGGGTTTGATGTCAAATGCGGCTGCACCAGTGATCTCCTCGATCGGGATGTGTGACCGCGGCCAGCCGAATGGTCCGATGTTCACGGTCACACCCTGCTCGTCCGCCTCTACCCGCACGGAGGCAAACGCGACCATGACGATCGCGATGGCGACCATCAGGAGAGTCCAGATGGGATCGATGAACAGCACGACGAGGACCGGCAGCACAGCGCCGAGCGCCACCCACCCGTTTGACGCCGAACCGGACCAGACCTTCGTCGGAGCCAACACAGCGACCAACGGCACGTCGACGGGGACACCGTGCGAACCGCCGGCAGCAAACCAACCAACAGCGCCTGCGAGAGCCCCGACGACCAATACGACGATGAGCCGCGGCGCCGACATCTCGTCGGCCGCTTCCCACGACACAGCATCCAGGTTGGCGATCACGATTTGGGCGTTCACGGCAGCCAGCAGACCCATGATGAAGTAGGTCACCGCCGTGAGCGGAGCCGACGGCATTGTGTGTCGAGCGCCCGCGATCAGCGCACCCCAGTTCAGGATCAGTCCGGCGGCAAGAAGCGCCGCGTAGACGAGACGGGCCATCTCGCCGTTCGGTGGACCTGAGAAGCCCCAGTGCACGGCAAGGGGGTCGGGATACCGCGACCAAAACACCACGAGCGGCAGAAACGCGCCGAACACAACAATCGCCGGCACCACGACAACGGTCATCCACCACCGAATCGACCGACGTTCCATGCCGACAGTATGGCAGCCGCACGTCCGCGCCCGGCGGTAACCTCGCTGGTGTGGATCCGACTGAAGTCCTCACAACTCGCCTGGCCGGAGCATTCGCCGATCTCGGGCTTCGTCACGCCGTCATCTCGCCCGGCTCACGCAGCACTCCCCTCGCTACAGCCTTCGCTACGGAGGAACGCATCACGTGCCACGTGGTACACGACGAGCGATCCGCCGGCTTCTTCGGGCTCGGAATCGCCAAACAGACCGGGATCCCGGCCGCTCTCATCTG
>CBFDAN010000025.1:0-12666 GCA_965602815.1 uncultured bacterium | reverse complement strand
CTCGACCCCTGTGCCCCTACCAAACGCGGGGGGGCCCCCCCCCTGGGGGGGGCCCCCACTTCGCGTCCGCGGGCGAAGCCCGGTCTTCAGCAACTATGATGCCCCGGGCGTCGATTGCGGGAGGCCTGAGTGGAACTCGAGATGCGTGGGATCACCAAGCAATTCCCTGGTGTCCTCGCCAACGATGACGTGAACCTGACGGTCGCGCAAGGCGAGACAATTGCACTCCTCGGTGAGAACGGCGCCGGCAAGACGACGCTCATGAACATCCTCACCGGGCTCTACACCCCCACGTCCGGCCAGGTGCTCATCGACGACAAGCCCCTGGTGATGGACTCCCCAAGAGACTCGATCGATGCAGGGATCGGCATGGTTCACCAGCACTTCATGCTCGTTCCGGTATTCACGGTCGCGGAGAATGTCGTTCTCGGCGATGAGCCAACAGAGGCGCTGGGTTGGATCAACCAAGGGAAGGCTCGCGACGACGTCTTGGAAATCTCAGGGCGCTACGGACTCGACGTGGATCCAGACGCGTTGGTCGAAGACCTCCCCGTGGGAATCCAGCAGCGGGTGGAGATCATCAAGGTCCTTGTCCGCCATGCGGACTTCGTGATCTTCGACGAGCCAACCTCCGTCTTGACTCCGACCGAGGTCGAAGGTTTCTTCGAGATCGTCAACGGCCTGAAAGCCGACGGCAAGGGCATCGTGTTCATCAGCCACAAACTGGGTGAGGCTCTCGAGATCGCCGACCGGATCGTGATCATGCGTCGGGGGAAGACCGTCGCAGAAGTGCTCCCGGCGGATGTGGACGAAGCAAAGCTTGCCGAGCTGATGGTGGGTCGTCCGGTTGATCTCGTCGTTGACAAGGACGAGGCGGAGCCGGGTGACGTCGTGCTCTCCGTCGTCGACTTGACGGTGCTTGATGATCGGAACCGCACTGCGGTGAACGACATGTCGTTCGACGTTCGGGCCGGTGAGATCGTCGGGATCGCGGGTGTTCAGGGCAACGGTCAGACCGAGCTCGTTGAATCGATCACTGGATTGCGGACTTCGCTCGGCGGGATTGTCAAGCTGAACGGCGAGGACGTCACCACGAAGTCACCCCGCGCGATCCACAAACGCGAAGTCGCGCACGTCCCTGAGGACCGCCAGAAGAGCGGCTTGGTCATGCCGTTCACGGTCGCTGAAAACATCGTCCTGGACTCGTACTACCAGGCACCTATCTCGCGAGGCATCCAGATGAGTTGGCCGGCCGCGAACGAGCAGGCGACGCGTCTCGTCGAGGAATACGATGTCCGCACGCCGGGGATTGATGTCCTCGTGTCCAATCTTTCCGGTGGCAACCAGCAGAAGGTCATCGTTGCGCGGGAGTTCGACCGGGATGTCAAGTTCGTGGTCGCTTCGCAGCCAACGCGCGGAATCGATGTTGGCTCGATCGAGTACATCCACTCACGAATCGTCGAAGAACGCGACGAAGGTGCTGCCGTTCTCATCGTCTCTTCCGAGTTGGATGAGATTCGTGCCTTGTCGGATCGCATCATCGTCATGTACGAAGGCAAGATCGCCGGTGAATTCGACGCGTCGGCGTCAACGACAGACATTGGAATGGCGATGCTCGGCAGTGGCGGAGAGGCGGAGGCATCATGAGTGGCGAAGCGCCAGGGGATGGCGACTGGGGCGATCAGGGCTACTCATCCTGGTATGCCCGGGTAACCGGAGTCGGAAGCTCGATCGGTCAGGCAATCGTCATACCGTTGCTTGCGGTATTCACCGCCCTTCTCATCGGCGCGTTCATCATCGCGGTGACCGATGTCGACACGCTCCCCCTCTGGGGGAGTGATCCGGGTGAGGCGTTCCGCCTCACGTTCTCAGGTATCTACGATGCGTTCAAGGCGTTGTTCATCGGCTCGTTGGGGTCGCCACGGGCCATCAGCGAAACCCTGTTCGCTGCGACACCGCTGATCTTGGCCGGTCTGGCGGTCGCCGTCGGCTTCCAAGCCGGCCTGTTCAACATCGGCGTGCAGGGACAGATGTTGATCGGCGGCATGGCCGGTTTGTGGGTGGGCTTCTCCATCGACGTTCCCATGATCCTTCACATCCCGCTGGCCGTGATCGCTGCGATCATCGGTGGGGCCCTCTGGGGGGCGATTGCGGGCTTCCTCAAGGCCAGGACGGGTGCCCACGAGGTCATCACGACGATCATGTTGAACTTCATCGCAATCTTCCTGGTTGACTACCTCCTGCAATCCTCCCTCTTCCAGCAGGCCGGGCGGAACGATCCAATCTCTCAACCAGCGAACGCGTCGGCTCAGTTCCCGACCCTGATCGGCAGCTACCGGCTCAACATCGGGTTCCTCATCGCGCTCGTCGCTGTGGGGTTCGTGTGGTGGCTCATGTATCGGTCGACGATCGGATTCGAGTTCCGAGCGGTCGGATTCAATCCAAGCGGAGGGCGCTACGCCGGCATGAACGTTGCGTGGATCTATGTGTCGGTGATGGCCGTCGCCGGGGCCCTCGCCGGGATCGCAGGAGCCAATCAGATCCTCGGCCTCGAGCCCTATCGAGGCATTTCCAACTTCGCCGGGACGATTGGATTCGATGCCATCGCACTTGCGCTACTCGGGCGGTCGAACCCAATAGGGGTGCTCCTCGCCGGCCTGTTATTCGGAGCGCTGAGAGCCGGTGGCCGCGAAATGCAGGGGGCGGCGGGTATCCCGATCGACCTCGTCCTCGTCCTGCAGGCGTTGATCATCGTGATGATTGCCGCTCCTGAACTGGTGCGAGCGATCTACCGAATCAGGACTCCTGAGCAGGAATCCGGGACCACGTTGCCGAGCGGGGGGTGGGGCGGATGACTGCCGAAGCCACTGCAGACGACGCTGTCGTCAAGACGAGGGCGACACCCGCCGAGCGGCGCGCAACAGCCGTCGGTGTTGTGCTCGTTCTGCTTGGTGTGTTTGTGTTCTGGGTCTTCGGGCTCGGCACCGAATCCGGTGTGAATTCGACGTTCAACCTCTCGCTTCCTGGCGAGCGTTTCGAGGGCCTGGCCTGGGCGGTGAACTCGAGGTGGCTCGCGTTCATCGTCGCGGCGCTTCTTGCGTTCCTCGGCGGCCTGGTGCTGCGGAGATCCCACATGAAGTGGACGAACCTCGCGTTGGCCATCGGTCTCGCTCTGTTCGCTCTCGCGTTCTTGACCTGGGCAGCCTCCGGCAAGTCCTTCAACCTCGTCGGGATGCTCCGCTCAACGGTGATCCTCTCGGTACCCGTCACGTTGGGTGCCCTGACCGGCCTCATGTGCGAACGGGTTGCGGTCATCAACATCGCGATCGAGGGACAGTTGCTGACCTCCGCCTTTGTTGGCACGATTGTCGGTTCGGCGGCGGGCATCTGGGTCGGGTTGTTCGCCGCGATGCTGACGGGTGCCCTGCTCGGAGCCGTCCTTGCAGTCTTGGCGATCAAGTTCCGGATCGATCAAATCATCGCCGGCGTTGTGATCAACATCTTCGCTCTGGGCCTCACCTCGTTCCTCGCGCGCCGCGTGCTTTCAGAGGCACAGGACCTGAACTCGCCGGGCCGGTTCACGTCGTTCAAGATCCCGGTCCTTGGAGACATTCCGATCATCGGGCCGATGTTCTTCGACCACAACCTGTTCGTGTACGTCACGTTCCTCCTTGTGATCTTCCTGCATTTCGCGTTGTTCTTCACGCGATGGGGTCTCCGGTCTCGGTCGGTCGGTGAACACCCCGAGGCAGCAGACACGGTCGGCATCAACGTCTATCGAACCCGATACCGCAACGTGATTCTCGGCGGGTTCATCGCCGGATTCGGTGGGGCGTTCCTCACCCTCGCTCAGGTGTCCCGGTTCGAGGAGAACCTCACGGCGGGAATCGGTTTCATCGGACTCGCGGCCATGATCTTCGGTCGGTGGATGCCCCTGGGCGTCTTGGGTGCGGGGCTGGTCTTCGGATTCGCGCGCGCACTCCAGCAGAAGCTCGGCATCTTGGGGACACCGATCCCTTCGGAGTTCCTGTCGATGACGCCGTACATCGTGACGATCATCGTCGTGGCCGGCGTTGTCGGACGTGCGCGGCCTCCCGCCGCCGACGGAAAGCCGTATATCAAGGACTGAGCGGCCGGCCCTGCACCCGCGCCCTCGAGACGGTCGAGCGCCTGCGTTTGCGGTGTGCGCCCCTATCGGCACAGACCGGGTCGCCGCTTCAGAATCCCGAGTACACCCAACTGCGGTCTCGTGGTATTGGCGGTCTCCAGGGGTTGCGAGTCTTTAGCCTTGGCTTCCGAAGAAACGCACCGCCTGCAACGCCAACTCATTGAAGGGCGGTCGATCGCCCGCCGGTTCGGCCGGGTAGGTGCTCTTCACCTCGATGAGGAGTTCCGTCGTGCCGAGGCTCGCAATCGGGACGCGTTGTGCATCATTTGTGTTTGCGAGGCGTCCTGAGATCTCGATCGTCAGGTCGTCGGTCGTGATCAGGTACCCCTGGATCTTGTAGTTCTTCTTGAATCGCTCCTCATCGAAGAGATTCTGCAGCTCGATTTCGGTGATCCGCACCGGCTCGGGGAAGGTGAATCGGAGCCAGGCGTCGACTCCCCGTGCCCCGTCGTCATTCCAGTCCGTTTCCGGATCGTCATCGATCAGGTGCTCCGGTTCGTGCCCGGTGAGGAACGAGTTCGCGTCGACGGAACTCGGGAAGAGTTCGATCGCCGCTACTGGAGCAGCGGTCGTGCTCGACGTAGTAGTCGACGATGCGGCGGTGTCGCCGTCGCTCCGGAACACGTTGAAGATGAGAACCGCAAGGGCGACGAAGAGCACGACCGCCACCAGCACGCCGAGCGCACGACCGCCCGGCGATGACCGAAGCGTCGGGGCAGGAGCGACCGGAAGTGGGTCTTGACTCAGTCTCGCCCCGCACTGTTCACAGTGACGGTTGTAGTCGGGGTTCTGGACGCCGCACGATGGGCACGTGACCGTTGGAACGGGAGGAGGCGTCGCCTCGGATGGGGCGATGACTTCCTGGCCGTCCGTGGTGTCCGAGCTCGGCGGCGGTTGGCGGCGTGGCGTCTCCGGCTCAGTCGGAGCCTCCCCGAGTTCGAAAGGCTCGAAGAGGTCGTCAAAATCGGGTTTGTCCTGGTCCATCCGGTCGCAATCTTCTCTGAGGTCTGTGTCCCGGTATTGTGGCACGTATGTCGCCTATTGCGCTTGTTCGTGTTGCCGAACCCTGGACGGTGTGGAACGTCCTCGGGGCGATCTTCCTCGTTGCGGTGATCGCGGGCATCGTCTACTGGTGGCTCCGGCGCCGATAGTCGGCACTCCGTTCCGGGTTTCTTGTCACACACGATCTCTACGGTTGACGATATGGCTGAATATCGATGTACCGCATGTTCCTATCGCACGAGTCGGTGGATGGGATTCTGTCCTCAGTGCCGAAGCTCGGGGACCGTCGTGGAATCCGATATTGAGAACGGCTCGACCGCAGCACCGGAGCCGGTTGGAGCGATCATCGCCGCCCCGATCCGCCGCGTCGAGACGGGGATCGAAGAGTTCGACCGGGTGCTCGGAGGTGGCCTGGTTCCCGGTTCGGTGGCGCTCTTGGGTGGTGAGCCCGGCGTCGGAAAATCCACGCTCGTCCTCGAGATCGGGGCGACGCTTGCCGGTGCAGGGACACGTGTCCTCATCGCAACCGGCGAGGAATCCCGGAGCCAGATTGGCCTTCGCGCGCGCCGCATCGATGCCGTTGCGGATGGCCTCGCGGTTGCGGCTGAATCGGACGTCGGTCGGCTCTCGGCCCTGATCCGTTCCGGAACATGGCCGGTTGTTGTCGTCGATTCGATCCAGACTGCGATGGGAGGGTCGGGCGGCATCGCAGGAACGACGGCGCTCGTTCGCGACGCCGCGGCACAGTTGATCGCTGCCGCTAAGGAGTCCGGTGTGGTTGTGCTCCTCATCGGACATGTCACGAAGGACGGGACGATTGCCGGACCCAAGAGCCTCGAGCACATGGTCGACGTCGTGCTGTCCCTCGACGGCGACACCCACCGCAATCTCCGGTTCCTGCGGGGGACGAAGAACCGGTTTGGCTCGGTGCACGAAATCGGCGTGTTCGAGATGACCGGCCACGGTCTCGACCCTGTGGCTGATCCGAGCGCCGTGCTCGCCGGAACGAGAGAGACGCCCGTTGCCGGTAGCGTGCTGTTCCCCGCTCTCGACGGACGTCGTTCTCTACTCGTCGAGATTCAAGCACTGGCCGTACCGACTCGTGCAGCACAACCGCGGCGTAGCGTCAAGGGTCTCGCGGTTTCGCGGGTCCATCAGGTCATCGCGTCGATCGATCGACACGGCAGGATCTCGATGGGCGGCCGCGAGATCTACGTCTCCGTCATGGGCGGCATCTCGATTGGGGAGCCTGCCGCGGATCTGCCGATGGCGCTCGCGGTTGCATCGGCCGTGTCTGGGACTCCTCTCGATTCGGTTGCGGCGTGGGGCGAGGTCGCCCTCACCGGAGAGGTTCGATCGGTGGACCAGTCTGATCGCCGACGATCTGAGAGCCGTCGCCTCGGTATCGACCACATCGTGGAAGCCGGTGACGGGCGTGGCCTCCACGACATCTTCCGCGAGGTTGGTGTGATGTCAAGCGAATCAGAACGACGGAGCGGCCTTCGGGCGAATCAAATCAGGGAACGCGCGGGGCCGTGATGGGTATCACCTGGGAGATCGTTGGACTAGCCTGCGTCCTGGATGACACCGAAATCGCCCCCACCACTCGATGTGTTGCGACGTTTCGCGCCCGGGACGACGATTCGTGACGGCGCTGAACTCATCTTCCGACAGGGGACCGGCGTCCTGATGGTGCTCGGCTCGAGCGGCCAGATCGACGACCTCTGCACCGGCGGGTTCAGGTTCGCCGATGTACCGGTCACGGCCCAACGGATTGCGGAACTGGCAAAGATGGACGGCGGAATCGTGATCGACGATGCGACCAACACGATTACCCGAGCCAATGTCCATTTCATCCCCGACCCGCGGATACCCACCGATGAGACCGGAACCCGCTTCCGGACGGCAGATCGGCTTGCGTTGCAGACCGGGTTGCCGGTTC
Organism: uncultured bacterium; assembly: GCA_965602815.1. Taxonomy (GTDB): domain Bacteria; phylum Actinomycetota; class Acidimicrobiia; order Spongiisociales; family UBA5794; genus JAHEEL01. The sequence goes on along the minus strand of CBFDAN010000025.1, from coordinate 5,554 downwards.
TCGCGGTCAGCGAGGAGGGGCGAGATCTTGCGGTCGTGTTCGTCGGCGAGGAGCGCTTTGTGTTGAAGTCTCCGACGGCGCTCTTCGGCGAAGCCAACCAGCGGCTTCAGTCCCTCGAGCGCCTTCGGAACCGCCTTGACGACGCGGTCGAGCGTTTGTCGCTCTATGAGATCGATGACATCGTCACGATGCGCGACGCCGTGAAGGTGATACAGCGAGCGGCTCTCGTCCTCCGACATGTCGACGAACTCGGGCTGGTCGCCGTTGAGCTCGGTGACGAGGCTCCGCTTGTCCGGCTGCAAGCGACGGATGTGGCGGAGGGTGTGGCTGAGCTCGTCGATCTGGTGAATGCGGACTATCAACCCCGCAGGCCACGCCGCGGCACCTCTGTGTTGCCACGGCTGGCCGAGATGTCGACCGAGGACCTCTACCACACCGCTCGGGTTGGAGAATTGCTTGGTCTCGTCCCACTCGATTCGGAGGTCAGCCCACGCGGCGTTCGTGCGCTTGCCGCGGTGCCTCGGATCCCGGATAGCGTCCGAGAACGAATCCAGAAGCGGTTCGGGACCTATCAGCGGTTGCGCTCGACGTCGGTCGAGGAACTCGATCAGATCGACGGTGTGGGTCCGAAACGTGCCGCTCGTATTCGCGCGTACCTCGATCAGGGTAACGGGATCCTCGCTCCACACCTGGAGGACTGAGCGGCGCTCGCCGGTACGACCTGGGCGACCGGTACACTTTGCCATCCGCAACCACACGGTGACACTTGGCGACGAAGAAACCTGCAGCGACGAAGAAAGCCGCCGCGACGAAGGCCACCACGGCGAAGAAGCCTGCCGCGAAGAAGGCGACCACGGTGAAGAAGGCCCCCGTGAAGAAGCCTGCCGTGAGGAAGCCTGCCGCGAAGAAGGCCCCCGTGAAGAAGCCTGCCGTGAGGAAGCCTGCCGCGAAGAAGCCTGCCGCGAAGAAGGCCCCCGTGAAGAAGGCGACCACGGCGAAGAAACCTGCTGCGAAGAAGGCTCCTGTGAAGAAGCCTGCCGCGAAGAAGGCGACCACGGCGAAGAAACCTGCTGCGAAGAAGGCTCCTGTGAAGAAGCCTCCTGTGAAGAAGGCTCCTGTGAAGAAGCCTGCCGCGACGAAGGCGACTACGGTGAAGAAGCCTGCCGCGAAGTCCGTTGCGAAGAGCACCTCGGCACCGGATGCTGCCGTGAAGCCAGCCCCGAAGCGATCTGCCGCCAAGGCCGATCCGTTCAACGTAGGGGAGAAGGTTGTCTACCCGCACCACGGTGCGGCCACGATCGTCCGCAAGGAGAAGATCGAGTTCAAGGGCGAGAAACAGAACTTCTACGTCCTCGAAATCGCGACCGACCAGCTCGTCGTGCGGGTTCCTGCAGCGTCGTCTATCGAGCGTGGTGTGCGACCGGTCATCTCGAAGTCGAAGGCCCGTCAGGTGTTCCAAACCCTCAGGGGCGAGCCTCAAGAGGCCGGATCCAACTGGAGCCGGTGGTACAAGGTGTTGACGGAGAAGATCAACAGCGGCGACATTTTCCAGGTCGCTGAAGTGATCCGGGATCTCGACTACGCCCAGAAGATCAAGGGAATATCGCCGGCTCTGAAGCGGATGCTCGCCAAGGCGCGCCTGATCATCATCAGCGAACTTCAATTCTCGCTGGACGTGAGCGAAGAAGAGGCGACGAAGCGCCTCGAGCGGGCGCTGCCGAAGGTCGAAGTCACCGAAGAAATCTAACGCCCCCTGCGTATCAGATAACATCCGGCAAATGAGTGATCGAGCCCCGATTTGGGGGATTCTGCTGGCGGCCGGACGGGGAACCCGCTTCGGACGACAGAAGCACACCGTTGAACTCGATGGTGTTCCGATGTGGCAGTGGGCCCATCGTGCGCTGATCGCAGGGGGAGTTGATGAACTGGTCGTAGTCGGGGACTTCGACGGTGCCGTCCCCGGGGGCGATCAACGCCAGGATTCCGTCGCGGCCGGTCTTGAACGGATTCCCGATAGCCAAGGGTTGGTACTCGTTCACGACGCGGCACGACCGCTCGTGACCTCTGCCGTTGTGCGGCGGGTCATCGACAGATTGCTCGTGGGAGACGTGGCCGGTGTCGTTCCCGCTGTGCCGCTCCGTGACACAATCAAGCGAGTTGCTGGCGAGCACGTCGTCGAGACCATCGCACGTCGGGATCTTGTTGCCGTGCAGACACCTCAAGGCTTCGACGTGCGGACGCTGCGCGCTGCCCATGCGGCTTCCGGGCTCGAGGCAACCGATGATGCATCGATGGTGGAGGCGATCGGCGGGGTGGTCGCGATGGTCGAGGGAGATCCGTTGAATCTCAAGGTGACCTATCCAGACGACTTGTTGCTGGCCGAGGCACTACGATCGCGACACCATGCCTGATTCAGGGACGAAGGTTGGTTGGGGGTTCGACGCTCACAGATTCGGCGGTTCCGGCCCGATACGGCTTGCCGGGGTCGAGGTCGATGCCATTCGGGGTGTGGAAGCAACAAGTGATGGAGATGTGGTTGCGCACGCCATCGCGGACGCACTTCTCGGTGCGCTTGCCCTTGGCGATCTCGGCGTGTACTACCCGTCCTCGGACCCAGAGATGCAGGGCATCGATTCGATGAAGATACTCTCCGCCGTGGCACGTCACATCGAGGATCGAGCGCATCTCATCCGGAACGTGGACGTCACGGTGGTCTCCGAGTCAATCCGAATCGGGCAACACCGAGAGGCAATGAGAAGCAGCATTGCGGTTGCGCTCCGCATTGACCGTTCGGCGGTGTCGGTGAAGGCAACAACCACGGACGCGATGGGTTCGATTGGCGCGGACGAAGGTCTCGCTGCTGCCGCGGTGGTTACGATCTACCGCTGAACGTCCTGACCATGAGTTCGGGGTCGTCGGTGAAGAGTCCGGCGACTCCCGCGTCTGCGAGATTGATCGCATGATCGGGATCGTTCACGGTCCAGACGAGTACCGCGAGCTCTCCGGCCGCCTCAACAATACGATTCGCGTCTGGGAGCGTTCGAGCCAGCGAGAGGTTCACGGAGACGTGGCCGTCATCGCGGGCCTGCTCAATCACCACAAAGGGATCGAGAGCCGCACCGGCGAGCTGCCCCGTCGCAACGTTCGGCACAAGATCTCTCACGACACCAAGCGTTCGAGTGTTGAACGAGGAGACGAGCACCCGGTCATTGGTCTTGTGCGAATCTAGCCAGCTAGCGACCGCGATCGCCGTTTGGTGCGTCGGGTCGTAGTCCGCCTCTCGCTCCTCGTTCTTGATCTCGATGTTGAGGAGGGCGTCCGGCCCGATCGCATCCCATGCCTCGTCGAGCGTCGGAACCCAGGGCGTCGTCACCCTGATCTCTTCGAAGTCGAGATCGATGAACGGCGGTTCGCCTGGGGCAGGGCGGTCGTCATGGTGGATCACCAGAACGCCGTCGCGGCTGGGTCGAACGTCGAGTTCGACGCCATCGGCTCCGACCTCAATTGCCAGGGCGTATGCCTCGACGGTATTCGCTCGTACGTGGGCAGAGGCGCCTCGATGGCCATAGATCAAGAATTCAGACATAGGTCAACTCTAGGGAACCCGCGTACCCACGGTGGTAGACGTCCTCTTTGGCATCTCCAGCGCGCGGAATGGGTGATCAGCTGCATCGTTGCGGCGCCGCACGGCGGTACCATCGCGCTTGATGAAGGTCTACAACACGCTCGGTCGGGAACTCCAGGAACTGGAGCCCCGCGACGCCGGCAAGATCGGGATGTACGTGTGCGGAGCGACAGTTCAGTCGGATCCACATCTCGGACACGGCCGGTCCGCAGTGGTCTTCGATGTCATCCGCCGATACCTCGAGTGGTCGGGGTATGACGTGACCTACGTCCGCAACGTCACCGACGTCGACGACAAGATCATCAACGCGGCGGTCGCCGAAGGGGTCACTACCGATGTCATCGTGGGCCGTGCCTACACCGCGTTCGACGACGCACATCGACGGCTCGGAGTCAAGGCACCGACCATTGAACCGTGGGCAACGCACCATATTCAGGAGATGCTCGACCTCATCGGAGATCTCATCGAAACTGGCCATGCCTACGCCGTCGATGGGGATGTCTACTTCTCGGTGCGGTCTGATCCTGACTACGGGAGACTCTCTCGTCACAATCCCGACGACCTCCGGTCTGGCGCCCGAGTTGATCCCGACGAACGGAAGCAGGATCCCCTTGATTTTGCTCTCTGGAAGGCAGCCAGAGTCGGTGAACCTTCGTGGGATGTGCCGTGGGGCGCCGGACGGCCGGGTTGGCATATCGAATGCTCGGCGATGGCGCGCAAGTACCTCGGGGATGGATTCGACATACACGCCGGAGGGCACGATCTGATCTTTCCCCATCACGAGAACGAAATCGCCCAATCAGAGTCGGCCGCAGGTGTTCCTTTCGCCCGCTACTGGCTCCACAACGGCATGATGAACCTCGAGGGCGAGAAGATGTCGAAGTCGACGGGCCACGTCGTCGGACTGCTCGAGGCACTTGGCGAGTACCGCCCGACGGCAGTCCGTCTTGTCTATTTGCGCACGCACTACCGCAAGCCGCTCGACTTCTCGCTTGACGCCTTCGTTGATGCCGAGGCCGCTCTCGAGCGATTGTGGGCCTTTCGAAGGCGTATCCCGGATCCGGTCGAGGAAGCTGCCGACCCCGCTGCAATTGAGCGCTTTCGAGGTGCGATGGAAGACGACTTCGATGTCGCCGGTGCACTCGGCGCCCTCTTCGACGTGGTTCGGGAGGGCAATCGTCGGCTCGACGCCGGCGAAGACGCCGCAGCGTTGATCGCTGCCTACGACGAGTTCGTTGGGGTGTTGGGTCTCGAGGAAGAGGAATCCAATACCACGAGCTTGGATCACGAGATCGCGGTTCTGGCTGAGCGCTTCGGAGTCGTCTCGGGCGGCATCGACGAGTTGCTCGAAGCGAGAGACCGCGCGCGCACCGACCACGACTGGGCGACGTCCGACTCTATTCGTGACAACCTTGCGCGGATCGGAATCGTGGTGGAGGACACGGCTGATGGCTCGCGCTGGCATCGGGGATAGGGTCGAAGGGCTTCATGCCGTTGATGCCGCCGTGAGGGCGGGTCGAGCAATAACGGTGCGGATCGAACAGCGGCGTCTTGATCGCGACACCTACACGGAACTCGCAGACGCCGCTCGCCACGCCGGTGCGACGGTTGAGTTCGTGGGCGACGTACGCGACCATGCGTTGACCTCGGCGCCGCAGGGTGTTGTGGCGGTATGCCGGCCAGTACAGACCGTATCGATCGAAGAGGCGGTCACCACAACCGATCCGGCAGCCCTCCTCGTGTTCGATCACCTCGACGATCAACGCAATCTTGGAGCCGCGATCCGGTCGGCGGTTGCCGCAGGGTTGAGGTCGGTGGTCGTGCCGAAGCGACGTTCGGCCCCGATCGGAGCGGCCGCGTTCAAGGCTGCGGCGGGGACACTCGAGGAGGTTTCGTTGGTTGAGGTGTCGTCGATCCCTGAGGCCCTCC
>CBFDAN010000024.1:0-13008 GCA_965602815.1 uncultured bacterium | reverse complement strand
GCGCCAGACACCGCATCAGGCCCCATTACCTCGATCGCGCACCGCACGGACCGCGCGGAACCAACCAGCAGGGCACTCGAGGCGACGAATTCCGCGATGTCGTTCTCCAGGAGAAGATCCGATGCGGCGAGTTCGCTGAAACCGAAATCGATGATCCACGGTTTGTTCTGGTCGTCGAGGAACACGTTGGCGAGGCGTAGGTCTCGATGTGCGATGCCGGAGTTGCGGAGGATGGCGATCTGCTGCCACGTCTCAGTCAGAACACCATCGGTCAACTCCTCAGGGTCGACCGACTCGAGCGAGCGGCCTTCGATAGCTTGCTGTGCCAGCAGCATCGAGTAGTCCTCATCGCCAATTCGTCCGACCGCGACGAGTTCGGGAGTGCGAACCCCGACGGCCGCGGCGCTCTGCGCCAGGAGCGCCTCATGTTCGACGGCACGGCGAAGGCTCGAGAATGCAGGCTCGTCCCCGATGTTCTTGAATCGGAACCGCCGATACAGGCGAAACAGGATGTCCGCGCTCCGCTCGTCGGTGCTGAGTGTCTTCACGAACAGGCGGTCGTCGTCGGTCGTGATGACGAAGTAGGGGGTGGAACCGCGTGCGTCGACATTGGCAGCGTCGAGACGCGCCGGCTCGATCCCCGAGCGCCGAAGGGTCGCGACGATCTCGGATCCCGACGGGTGGCGATTCGGTGAACCAAGAAGAAACAGCACACCCGACCCGGCGGCGACTCCGAGCGAGAGGGCTAGTACGAGTTCGGCAGGGAGGTTCGAGCCAAGGACGAGTCGGATGATGACCATGACGCCAAGCGATACCCACGCAACGCGTCGCCAAAGCCGCGGCATCCATGGCGCAGCGGCGGTGATCGCTGCAGTGATCGCGGCGACGTACGGGTAGTACGCCGTCTCAGCCACGACCACCGTGCCACGTTCCGGTGTCACGACCGAGTCACCGAGGATTGCAGAGAGGAGTTCGATCGAGAGCGCGGTGGTGATGGCTCCGACCCCAGCCGCAAGGAGGACGGTTGCCAGCCGGCGAACCTCGCGAGCCCACACGAAGTACACGACCAGCATGAGTGGGACCGTCAGCGCGATCGCGGTGAGTACGAGGCCCGTGATCTCGGCTCCCGCTCCGGAGCCTTCTTCGAAGACCTCGTCGAGGTCGACGCCGAGTCCGCCGAAGACGTCCGGGAAGATGATCACGACGACCGCGGTCCCGAGTGCCACCAGCATCGCCGCCACAAGACCGAGAGCGTCGGTCGGCGAGCGGACCGTCTCAGCCACTTCAGGGACGTTGATTTCCACGGCTTCGTTCATGGTTCTCGACCGGTCGGGAAGGGTGAGTGATGGTACCGCCGGGTCACCCGTCAGCCAGTGTGTTCTTCCGGTCCCCGGCCGGACCGCTCCATTGGTCGATTAGGAGCGCAAAGGCGACCGCGACCGCGGCACCGACGGCGGCACCAGCGATGACGTCGGTGAACCAATGGGCTCGCAGGTAGACCCGGCTTGCGGCCATCATTGTTGCCCATCCTGCCGCGGCCATGAACCAGTGCCGACGATTCTTGGCGATGGGGGCGAACACCAGGACGAGGCCGATCGCCACCACGGCGGCTGTGGCGGAGTGCGCGGACGGGAACGATTCGCCGGTGGTCGAGACGAGGGCATCGGGCGGCCGCGGACGCTCGTACAACACCTTTGAGATCCAAACGATCGCCTCCGACGTTCCGATCGAAGCGACCCAGAAGGCGAGTGCCTTCAGCCGATGACGCCCGAACAGCCAGATGCCGACTGCGATCTCGAACGGGACCATCACCCAGCCGCTCCCGATGATGCGCAGGGCCTTCGCCGCGATCACAGCCGGTTGCCACTCGGTCTCGACGCTGAGATCCCAGAACCACTCGTCGACCGGTTCCACGAGGTCTCGCAGCGCGGGGACGGCGATCACAACGAAGAGCGCGGCGGTGAGTGTCCAAAGAGCGACCGCCCACCAAGTTGCAGCTGGCCGGTCGTTCAACAGCTTTCTGTCTGGATCCATCGGGGCACTGTAGACCACGGCCGCCACACCGTCCGAGCCTCAACCATCGGGCCGTCAGGGGTCGATCCGGATGAGATATTGTGTTGCCAAGTGCAGGATCTCCGCTCTGCGGTCCCCGCCGGGTGGTTTCCGGGCAATGAGGAGTTGGGAAGTGCGGACATGAGTGAACATGCAGTGATAGTCAACCTGCCTGTGGATCAGCCGGGCCTCGATCTCGACACGATCGAGGATCCGTTGATTGCGGCCATCGAGGCGTCAGGAATCGGGGAGTTCGACGGGAACGCAATCGGCCCCGATGGTGCCGTCCTGTATATGTACGGAAGCGACGCCGATGCTCTGTTCGAGGTGGTTGGCCCCGTCCTCGAGGGGGTCGAACTCCCGGCCGGCTCCTTCGCGTTGAAGCGATACGGTCCGCCCGGTGCGAACGAGACGAGAGTCAACCTCAGGTAGCGGCTGCGAGTCGCGGTCAAGATGGGGACATGTTCCGCTACCCCTACAGGTTCCTGGTCCCGGGCTGAAAGACCGGGGGACGCGGGGGAGCGCAGCGACGACGCAGCGGAGACAACAGGGTCGTTCCGAGATTCTCCGCGTATCGGCCCGGTTTCTGTCACTGGCTCCTGATACGTTGCAGGTATGGATATCGAGACCGCCACCATCGACCGCATCGAGCAGCAACTGCTTCATGGCGAAGCGGTGATCGCCCGCATCAGGGCGGCGCAGATGGCGCTCCTCAGGGAGGTCGACCGGCGTCAGGCAGCGATCGCAGACGGGTGCCGCACCCTCACCGAATGGGTCACAGGACGTCTCGATGTCGGCCCCGACACCGCGACGAATCTCGTGGACGCGACACGGCGCTGCGAAACGTTGCCGAGCGTTGAGGCAGCGTTGGTGGCAGGGACAGTGACCTGGGACCGTGCAACAGCGACGGCTCGCATTGCGAAGGCGTCCGAAGACGACACGATCCTGGATGAACTCTCGGTGTACGACGTTGCTGGGATCCGTCGGTTGGTGGCGAACAGGCATCGGGTCACCAATGGGCAGGAACAGTTCGCGTTCGAACGCCGCTACCTGTCGGTTCAGCCGAATCTGGATGAGTCGTCGTGGCGTCTCGTTGGGCAACTCCCCGGCCTCGCAGGCCGCGTGTTTGTTGATGCTCTCGATGCGAAGACCGATGCGATGCCTCATGAACCCGCTCTGACCGAATCACGGTCGGCGCGGTGGGCGGATGCGTTGTGGGCGATCAGCCTCGATTCACTGTCCGGTGGTGATGGCGCCACCATCGACACATCCACGCCACTGTTGACGGTGTTCATGGACGCCACGACTGCGGCACCAACCAACGCAGAAACCGGAGTGGTGATCGAAGGGGGACCCCAAGTCGGACCGAACACGGTCGAAGCGATCCTGTGCGACGGGTTTGTTGAAGTCACGGCCCACACCGCGGACGGTATTCCGCTCAAGATGGGACGCCGCAGCCGCATCATCCCACCGAGATTGCGCCGATTCGTGCTCCACCGAGATGGCGCTGCATGCACCATTGCGGGCTGCACAAGCCGCTACCGGCTCCAGATCCACCACATCCGCTCCTGGGTCGATGGCGGGAGGACGGATCCGGAAAACCTCACCACACTGTGCTGGTTCCACCACCATGTCGTCATCCACGGCCGAGGATTCACCATCGACCCAGACTCGCCGCCGCAGAGGCGAAGACTCCTCAGACCCCCCATCCACGCACCCCCACCCATGACTGTCGGGTAGACGACTAATTGGTCCTCAAACCGATTCCTCTTCCGTGATTCCTCGCCTCTTCCCGCGATCATCGGGCGAGGACCAACACTCCAGCGGCCACGGCGCAGACGGAGTGGGAGTCGCCTCTGATCTGGCATTCACTTCCCGAATGCGATGGGCACCTAGCGGCGCCCCGTGCTGTGCTGCCTCGTCGGTTGACGCTGCCACTGACACTCGGCGTCTCTCGGCCGAATGCCAGTATTCGTATCTACGTCAGCTGCAGCCGGTGGTGTCTCCGCAGGTCAGGCAGACGTAGCAGGAGCCGCTGCGTACGGTCATGTGACCGCACGTCGAGCACGCCGGTGCGTCGCCCATCAGGTCGCCGAGGGATGCTTCGGCTGCCGTCGTCGCCGCAGCCGAAGCGGTCCCGGGGCCGTCCGATATGACGACCGCGGCTCGGGCCGCTACCGGTTCCGGTTCCGGCATCGTGATGTTGTCGTCGTCCACGAACTTCGCGGCGGCGACCTGTGCATCGATATCGTTCTCCATGGCGGCGTCGGTCAGGTCGAGTTGGGTCCCTGCATCGACGGCGATGCCCTGTGGTGGTTCCGGCAGTTCGCCGGAGCGATCCGGTGGCACCTGGACGAGTTCATCACGTCCGAGGTATTCAACACCGAGAGCTCGGAACACGTAGTCGATGATCGAGTTCGACATCTTGATGTTCGGGTGACCTTCGACGAATCCGCGCGGCTCGAACGTCTGGAAGGTGAACGTGTCGACAAACTCCTCGAGCGGGACACCGTATTGAAGACCCTTCGAGACGGCGATAGCGAAACAGCTCAGGACGCCGCGCAGCGTCGCACCTTCCTTCGCCAGGTCGATGAAGAGCTCACCGAGGGTGCCGTCCGGATACTCACCGGTGCGGAGGAAGACCTTGTGCCCGCCGACCCGAGCTTCCTGCGTGAATCCTGTCCTGCGAGATGGCAGCAGGAACCGCGGGCGTGATATGTCGTTGTATGCCTCAGTGGGGGACAGCCCAGGTTGGAACATCCCGGCGTGGATCATGACCTCGCGGATGATGGTCTCGGTGACCGCCTCCGGCTCGTCCTCTCCCGCAAGATCGTCCGAGGTGGACGACAGGGGCTGGGATGCTTTCGACCCGTCCCGGTAGAGCGCCATTGACTTCAGGCCGAGTTCCCACGAGAGCCGGTACGACTCCTCGATGTCCTCGATTGTGACCTCGTTCGGCATGTTGATCGTCTTCGAAATGGCACCCGAGATGAACGGCTGGGCAGCAGCCATCATTTTGATGTGGCCGCTGTAGTCGATGAAGCGCTCGCCGTAACGACCGTTGCGATTCGCCGTGTCGAACACGGGAAGATGCTCGTCGAGGAGGCCAGGAGCTCCTTCGATTGTTTGTCGTCCGCAGACGTAGTCGTTCGCGTCGCGGATCTGCTCGTCGGAGAAGCCGAGTTCGTGGAGCATCGAGAAGCCGAGGCCGTTGTACTGCTCAGAGGTGAACCCGAGGTTCTGCATCGTCTCTTCACCGAGCGTCCACTGGTTGAATGCGAAGCCGATCTCAAACACGGACGGCAGCGCTGCCTCGATCTTCTCGATGTCCTGGGCGGTGAAACCCTTGGTCATCAGCGTCGCGGCGTTGATGTGGGGCGCCCGCTGGATGCTCATTGTTCCGATGACGTAGTCGATGATCTGCTCAAGGCGCTCCTCGCTGTAGCCGAGTCGCTGCAAGGCCGGAGCGATCGAGCGGTTTGCGATCTTGAAGTAGCCGCCACCCGCGAGCTTCTTGAACTTGACGAGTGCGAAATCGGGTTCGACACCGGTCGTATCGCAGTCCATGAGGAGACCGATCGTGCCGGTTGGGGCGAGCACGGTGGCCTGTGCGTTGCGATAGCCGTACTGCTCGCCGAGTTCGACCGCCTTGTCCCACGCCTCACGCGCTTCCGCCACCATCTCCGGCGGACCGAAGCCGGGATCGATCCCGGTGACGAAGTGGCTCACGCCAACGTAGTCGCCCTGTTCGGCGTCGTACGCGGCGCGACGATGATTCCGCATCACACGCAGCATGGCCTCGCGATTCTCCTCGAACTTCGGGAATGGCCCGAGCACGCTGGCCATCTCGGCCGAAGTGGCATATGCGTCTCCCGTCAGGATCGCGGTGAGCGACCCGGCGATCGCACGGCCTTCGTCCGAGTCGTACGGGATGCCGATTCGCATCAAGAGGGAACCGAGGTTGGCATATCCGAGACCGAGGGTCCGGTAGTCATACGAACCCTGAGCAATCTCCTTCGAAGGGAAGTGAGCCATCGTCACCGAGACCTCGAGCACGATCGTCCAAAGGCGAATTGCGTGCCGGTAGGAGTCGAGGTCGAAGACACCCTTGGTGTCGTCGTAGAACTGTCCGAGATTCAGCGACGCCAGATTACAGGCCGTGTTGTCGAGGAACATGTACTCGGAGCACGGGTTCGAAGCGCGGATCTCTCCTTCGGCAGGAGCCGTATGCCATTCGTTGACCGTCGTGTGGAACTGAACGCCCGGGTCTGCGCTTGCCCACGCCGCCTCGGCGACCTGGCGCCAGAGGTCTCGTGCCCTGACGGTCCGCACGGTGCTGCCGTCGGTGCGGCTGGTGAGATCCCAATTCGTGTCGTCGATGACCGCATCAACGAACTCGTTGGTAAGGCGCACCGAGTTGTTGGAGTTCTGACCGGAGACGGTTGCGTAGGCCTCGCCGTTGAAATCGGACGGGTAGCCGGCGGCGACCAGCGCTCTGACCTTCTCTTCTTCCTTCGCCTTCCACGCGATGAAGGTCTCGACATCGGGATGGTCGATGTCGACGATGACCATCTTGGCTGCGCGACGCGTTGTCCCACCGGACTTGATCGCCCCGGCTGCGCGGTCTCCCACTTTGAGGAAGCTCATCAGTCCGGAAGACTTGCCACCTCCTGAGAGCGCTTCACCTTCACCCCTTATGTGGGAGAAGTTCGCCCCGGCGCCTGCGCCCATCTTGAACAGACGTGCCTCGCGGACCCAGAGATCCATGATGCCTCCGGGGTTCACGAGGTCGTCGTCGACGCTCATGATGAAGCATGCGTGCGGTGCCGGCCGGCTGTAGGAGTCGGGGGACTCGACGTTCTCTCCGGTCTCCGGGTCGACGTACCAGAAGCCTTGAGCGACACCTTCGATCCCGTAGCGGTGGTTGAGGCCCGTGTTGAACCACTGCGGAGAATTCGGTGCGGACATCTGATGGAGGAGCATGTAGGCAATCTCATCTTCGAACGCCTGGGCGTCCTCGCTCGACGCGAAGTAGCCGTGTTCCTCACCCCACCAGCGCCACGTGGAGGCCAGGCGGTCGATCACCTGGCGGGCTGAGCGCTCCGGTCCGAGGATCGGAGCGCCGTCTTCATCCACGAGAAGCGTGCCGTCGTCGTCCTTCTGAGGGACGCCGGCCTTGCGGAGGTACTTTGACACCAGAATGTCGGCAGCCACCTGCGACCAGGCAGCGGGGACTTCGGCATTCTCCATCTCGAATACGATCGAGCCGTCGGGGTTGGTGATGCGGGAATCTCTTCGGATCCACTCCACTGTTTCGTAGGGATCGACCCCCGCGGTAGTGAACCGCCGTTCGATTTGGAGCCCTTCCGTCATCGTTCCTCCTCAAGGAGCGTCACCACCGGCGCTCATATCCACAGACCTATACACACCCACTAGATATTGGGGTAGGGAAGCGGCGTACCCCCTACATCTAGCACGGTTTCACGAGTGTAATTACACGCGTGCCATCCGTCAAACACCCTCCATTTGGGCCCGTTTTGTCGCAAAACCGGGTCGTCGCACCCCCAGAAACAGACAGCGGTCCCTAGTTCTAGATGCACGCTCGACCTACGGCAAGGTGGATTGGGAGGAGGTTTTCGCGGAGCCACATTTGTTTTCGCGAGGAAGTACTACGGCTCGCCCACCGCCTGTTCGGACCGAGCTGTGAGCGTGGCTGCGACGTCGGCTATGTCATCCGGGGCGGTCTCTGACGCCTTCCACCAACCCCACCCGGCCGGGACGAATGCGAACGTCAGGATCGACAAGCTCAGGATCCAGTTGAGCGGTGGCGCGAGAGCCTTGGCCGCGTTGGCGAGCGCCGGGGCCGCGGCCTGACCGGCAGATCTCGTGACGTTGTTCCCGAGCTCTCGGATTCCGAAGAGCGTTGCCCGATGCTCCGGGACATTGACGTCGGAGATCAGCGCCAGGCCATTGGGCGAATCGACCGCCGTCAGCCCGTGGGCGAAGAGCGCCGACAAGAAGGCAATCGCCAGCCACGGGTTGGTGAGCAACCCAGCAGCGAGTTCGCCGAGCAGTGTGATCGTCCCAGCCCCGTCCGTGACCTCGAGGCCGCGCAACGGAACCCAGAGGAAGAGGAGGAAGAATGGAATGGCACCGACGACCCCGACCGCGCTCACGAGAGCGCGACCCCGCGGCGATCGTCGTTGGAAGCGATCACCGAGGTACCCACCGAGGATCGAGAATCCGTTGCCCACGGCGAAGAGAATCGCGAGGAGGCCTCCGAACTTCGTGCCGGTGGATTCCGAGTAGCCCTGTGCGATCACCTTCTCCTGGTAGAGGAGGGCGACCCAGATCAATGAGCCGTAGGCGATCTGCGCGAACATACCCTGGAAGATGATCCATCGGTTCGTCCGAACACGCACGAGTTGGCTGAGCTGGTCGCGACTCATCCGATACCCGTAGGTGTCACCCTCGGCGTACATCTTCTGTAGTTCGGGCTCCCTATACCCCCGCGGTGCCTCGAATGCGAAGAGGTAGAGAAACGCGAACAGCGCACCGAGCGCTGCGGTGGCCAGAAGGGGAACACGGAAGTCGTCTGAACCCAGCTGGCTGGCGAGCGCAATTCCGAGACCGGCTCCGAGCCCCTGTGAGATGCCCCAGAAGCTCATGGCGAGCCCACGGTGAGCGGGGCCGACGAAGTCGGAGATCACGGAGAATCCGGCTGAGGCGATCGCTCCGAGACCGGCGGCAACGAGGACCTCCCATGCGAAGAACTGCCAGTACGAGGTTGCTGTGGTGGCGAGCGCTTGGCTCACGGCCCACGTCAGGGTGCCCCCTATGAGGAGGGCCTTGCGAGATGTCCGGTCTGCCGCATATCCCCAGAACACTGCCGTCGTCGCGAGCACCAGTGTCTGAGCGGAGACGAGGACGCCCACGGCGAGCGACGAAGAGTCGAGTCCCGCGATGATGGGCTTGGTCATGGAGGGGATCAACCAGATCGCCGCGTTGTCGAGCGACGCAAGCACGACGAACACGACGATCGTGTAGGCGACGTGAAACCGGTTGCCCCACCAGGAGGGGCGGGCACGCTGCATGGATGTCATTGTGCCCGCTCCCCGGTGGTTGGGGTCAGCTGGTGGTCGTGTCATCTCCCGTTGAGCCCGCGTCGGTCTCCGGGGGTGGCGGCGGGGCAGGTGTGTCGCTCGCCGGCGGGATGGTTGTCGCCGCCGGTGCCGGGCTAGGACTCTTCCCGAACGGCGCCCACGCGGCCATGATCAGGCCGAGCAGAATCCCGAGCAACGGCAGGATCCACAGCCACGCGCTGCTCAGCGGAATCACCCCGTACAGGAAGAGCGTGATACCGAGGAAGAGGCCGAAGAGGAATCCGCTGATGATCCCGAGGATCGGATGGCCCTTCATCACGACACCCCCTTCTTCGCTCCCGCGGCGAGAACGCCCGCTCCCATCACCACGGTGCCGGCCGCGGCCACGAGTGCGGCAGGCCCTGGGTCTCCGTCGAGTTGGACGGTGACGATGACTTCGCAATCGACATCACCTTGTTGGTGCCATCCTGTCAGCTGGAGTTCACCGGCTCCCGCCGGGATCCAACTCGGAACGGAGTACTTGTAGCTCCCGTTCGCCTCCACCTCGACGGTCTCGCCACCCCAACTCACGACCTGCCAGGAGTTGAACGGCGTCTCTACCAAGATGCCACCCTCGAACGGAACGGGGCTGTCGGGAGGCTGGGCGCCGGGCTCGAGAGTGCCCGCGTAGTTCACGGTCTCTTCCTTCGGCACAAGGAATACCTCGGAGCGTGGGCGCTCGGCGGCGAGCGTCTTGTCTGTGGCCTTGGACGGAAACTCGGCGAACCCGGTGCACTTGCCGCGTGTCACCTCGGCGCCGGCCGGAGCTGCAAGGAGCACCACCAGCATCAGCCCGAGCATCAACACGGACAGACTGATCGCCGTATTCCTTCGGAAGCGTCTCGACATGCTTCCCCTCTCGCTTGGCATCGATACGGAGACAACTCTACGGAACAGGTCGGCCGCGCAGCGGTAATCTCGACCCCTATGACCGATATGGACAAAGCGGCATGGCAGCCGGACGCCGAGACGATCGAGCGCGCGAACCTGACCGCGGCCATGCGGGGGCAAGGACTCCCCTCCTATGCGGACCTGCACCGTTGGTCAATTGAAAACAGGGGCGCATTCTGGGGAGTGGTGTTGAATCGCCTGGGGATCGTGTTCGATGAGCCGCCGGACAGGATCTTGAGCGGCCCCCCTCGTGATCCGATGTGGCTTCCCGGCGCCAGACTCAACATCGTCGATTCGTGTTTCACCGCGCCGGGCGACAAGACCGCCATCGTGTACCGACGGCAGGGTGCAAACGCTCACCTCTCATATTCGGAGTTGCGCCGTCTCGTCGACCAGTTTGCCCACGGCCTCGGGCGCCGAGGTGTCGGGACGGGGGACCGCGTGGCAATCGCCATGCCGATGACCGTCGAAGCCGTTGTTGCGTATCTGGGAACGGTCGCGGTCGGAGCCACGGTGGTCTCGATCGCGGACTCTTTCGCTTCGCATGAGATTGCCACCCGGTTGGGCATGACCGACCCGTCGCTCGTGGTCACCCAGGACCGATTCGTTCGGTCCGGCCGCGAGCATGCCATGTTCGAGAAGGTCGCCGAAGCTGGGGCGCCTCCATGTGTGGTCGTTGACACTGGAGCCGGCGTTCCGATCCGCGATGGCGACGTCGCGTGGGACGATTTCCCCGACACCGCCGGACCCTTTCACCCGGTCCCGTGCGCGCCCAACGGGCACGTGAACATCCTCTTCTCGTCCGGCACCACAGGCGAACCGAAAGCCATTCCGTGGACCCACCTCACGGCGATCAAGTCGGCGATGGATGGCCACTTCCACCACGACATCCATCAAAACGACATCGTGGCATGGCCGACCAACCTCGGCTGGATGTTGGGGCCCTGGCTCATCTTCGCGACGCTGATAAACGATGCCACCATGGCTCTGTACGACGACGCCCCGACCGGACGCGGATTCATCGATTTTGTGCGGACGGCAGGAGTGACGGTGCTCGGCTTCGTGCCGTCGATCGTTGCAGCCTGGAGAGAAAGCGGAGCCCTCGACGGCGCCGAGTGGACTGAGGTCCGTCTCCTGTCCTCGTCGGGCGAGGCGTCGGTGCCGGAGGACTATGCCTGGCTGATGCAGATCGCCGGCGGTGTTCCGGTGATCGAGTACTGCGGAGGGACGGAGATCGGCGGTGGGTACATCTCGGGCACCGTGCTGCACGAAGCAGTGCCCGCGACGTTCACGACGCCCGTGCTCGGCCTCGACGTGCGAATCCTCGATGACGAGAATCGGCCCTCAGACAACGGCGAGATGTATGTCGTGCCCCCATCATTCGGCCTCTCGCAGGAGCTTCTCGGCCGCGATCACGATGAGGTCTACTACGGCGGCGTTCCCGAGTCGGACGTCCCACTTCGACGGCACGGCGATCATATGGAACGCCTGCCCAACGGCTACTACCGGGCCCTCGGCCGGATCGACGACACGATGAACCTTGGCGGAGTGAAGGTCTCGTCTGCCGAACTCGAACGCGTCGTGGGGGTGATCAACGGTGTGGCCGAGGTGGCAGCTGTCGGCATCCAGCCACCGGGCGGCGGGCCGAGTCGGCTCGTCATCTACGCCTGTCCCGAGCCCGGTGTTCAGGCGGATCCCGGAGCATGGAAGCTGCTGATGCAGCAAGCAATCCGGTCCGAGCTGAATCCGCTGTTCAAGATTGAAGACGTGATCGCGGTCCAAGTCTTGCCGCGGACGGCCTCGGCGAAGGTGATGCGGCGCGAGCTGCGAGCGAGGCATGAGTGAAGCCGGTTGTGGTGCTCCGGAACGAGCCAGATGCGCCGCCCGCGTATCTCGGAGACGCACTCGCTCGGCGTGGGATCGACTGGACGGTCGTACGGCTCGACGAAGGAGAGCCGCCGCCGGATACGGGGCATGTGTCTGGTGTGGCGGCACTCGGCGGAGCCATGGGCGCCTACGACGAGGCCGCCTACCCGTTCCTGATCGACGAGAAGCGCTTCCTCGCCGACTGCGTGAGCGCAGGAGTCCCCGTGCTCGGGATCTGCCTCGGGTGCCAACTGCTCGCCGACGTTCTCGGTGGGCGCGCATATCGCGCGGACTCGGCGGAGGTTGTTTTCGCCCCGGTCGATCTGACGCCCGACGGCAAACGCGAGCCGATCGTTGCCGCGCTCGCCGGCCGCCGGGTGATCCGGTTCCACCAGGACACGTTTGATCTTCCACCAGGCGCCACCCTGCTGGCCACCGGCGGCGGGTTCAATCACGCTTTCCGAGTGGGAACAGCCATCGGGCTCCAGCCACACCCCGAGGTCACACTGTCGCTCCTGGCGAGTTGGCTCGAAGGAGGAGATGGACGTCGGGTGGCGATCGACAGCGGAACCGATCCCGACGCCCTTGTTGAGGCGTTCGCCGCCGCCGAGCCAGAGGTCGAGCGGACCGCCGTTGCGGTCTTCGACGCCTGGATCGACGAGATCGTCCAGGACTCGTAACCCCGGGTACGCGGCCGCTGGCTTGCGGCGTTTCTGCCTCCCGAGCTACACGGGATGCGGTTCCTACACTGTGCTGGTCGAAACCAGGAGGTGGGTGGTGCCGGGTCGGGTCTATGAGGCGCTCCGTGATCGCATGGCCGACGTCACCGGTGTTGTCATGCTCCTCGGAGCGGCGGAGACCGGCAAGACGACGCTCGCCAAACTCCTGATCCTCGATGCTCTCGACGCCGGTCTTTCGGTTGCCTACGTCGACGGGGACGTGGCGTCGACGGTTGCCGGGCCGCCTGCTTGTGTCGGTCTCAAGTACATCGAATCCCCGGCGGACCTCGATCCGGCTATCCCACCAGCGGAGTTGCGCTTCGTCGGGTCGGTATCTC
>CBFDAN010000023.1:0-13253 GCA_965602815.1 uncultured bacterium | reverse complement strand
TGGATGACGTGGCCGAAGAGCACCTCGTCGATCTGATCCCCGGTGAGGCCGGCCCGTTCGAGGGCAGCAGCGATCGCGAAACCGCCGAGGTCCATCGCCGTGAGAGGGGTGAATCCGCCCCGGAACCTACCGATCGGTGTCCTGGCAATCGAGGAGACAACGGTGGCCATCGCAACCCTTTCGTGGCTTCGGGACGATGCTACCTGCCGCAATCGGGTCTGGTGGAGGGCAGCTATTCGGTCGGCTCGTCGGCCTCGGTCCACGGCGCAGCGTCGAAGAGGTGTGAAATGAGCGGCGGCGGTATGTCGCGGGGCCGACTCGACTGAACCCATGGACTCGGTTTCGGCACAGGCGGCCGAGTCGCCCTGGTCTCGGCGTCGGATTCCTCGACATGTGCGACCGTAGCGGCGATCGCGGCAGCCATCGCGGCGTCGGGGCCGCCTTTGATGGAGGTGATCTCGGTCACGTGACTCCTTCGACAAGTTCTACGAGGGTACCCCCGAGTGCGGACGGATGGACGAACGCGATCCGATGACCGCCTCCTCCGATGCGGGCCTCCCTGTCGATGAGACGGGTTCCAGTGGTTTCGAGATGCTCGAGTGCCGTCTCGATGTCGGGCACGGCAAAGGCAATGTGGTGAAGGCCCTCACCCCGATTGCTGAGGAATCGGCCAACAGGAGACTCGGGTGTCAGCGGTTGCAGAATCTGGAGACTCGAACCTCCGACTGCAATCATGGCTTCCTCGACACCTTGGGACTCGACGGTCTCGCGAGAGATCGGTTCTGTTCCCTCAGGTCGGCGAGGGTTGCATCGAGATCGTGCACGGCGATTGCGACGTGGTCGATGTTGTACGGCAGCATCCCGCGAGGTTACCGGCTGCCACCGACCTCGGCCGCGACTGATTCGGTCTCCGACTCCGTCGCCTTGACGAGATCGACATCGAAGCAGAACTGCGCGCCGACGGGGAACCGATCCTCGTACCAGAGATTGCCGCCCATCGCTGTTGCGAGCTTCCGTGCGATTGGGAGACCGAGTCCGACGCCCTGCTCGAGACGGGCGTCGCCCTTCGAGAGCTGCTCGAAATGCTCGAAGATGCGCTCCCGGTCCGCTTCAGCGACTCCACTGCCGTCGTCGGCGACGATGACCGTGTAGGTTCCCTCGCGTCGCTCTTCTCCGAATACGTAGATTTCGTTGCCGCCGTACTTGAGCGCGTTCTCCATGAGATTCCGCAGAATCTGGCGTAGTCGGGCTGGGTCCGACCACACCTCCACGTAGACCGGGATGTCGATCTCGACCGAGGTCTTCTCGTCGAACACCGTCTCTGCGACCGTCTCTGCGACCGTCGACACACGAACCTGTTCGAGGTTGAAGCGGAGGTGTCCTGAATCGAGGCGCGGGATCACCAGGATGTCTTCGACAAGGTTCTCGAGATGCTCCGACTCACCGCGGAGGATCGTCAGGAACTCGTCGACTTCGGTCGGGGGGAGATCGCGCCAGTGATCGCGGAGTGTCTCGGAGAATCCGGAGATACCGGTGATTGGAGTCCGAAGTTCGTGCGAGACCATCGAAACGAACTCGTTCTTGACCTCGACGGTGCGACGTTCTTGTTCAAGAAGCTTCTGTTGTCGATCCTGGACCTGGATCAGAACTCGCGTGGCGCCGGAGATCAGCGCAGCGATGGCGAGCAGGAGCATCACGCTGAGGAACGCGTCGAACCCCCCACGGCTGGTGACGGACAGAAAGCCGGCTCCACCCGTTGCCTCCACCGCGATTGACCAGGCAAGGGCATAAGCGAGGAGAACTGCGGCCATCCGGATTGGAAGGAGGAGGGCCATGGCGACGACGCCGTAGGCCAACGCCGCGACCTGAACCGAGGTTGATGCGCCGCCGATGACAAACATCGCGCCGAGAGCGGTGATATCGACGAGCATCGGCGCAGTTGCAGAGATTCCGCGGGTGCGGCGGTACAACGCATCGACGGTGACGACGAGTCCGCCGACCGCGTACGGGATTGCGAAGGCACCAGACCCGGACGCGACGAGGACGATCGCGACAATGCACACCGTTGCGGCAACGGCGGCACGCCCGACGTTGAACTCCCCACGTATCGACTCATAGTCGATCGGAGCTCTGTCCGTCGACAGCACTGGATTCACACGAACCCCTTCGCTTTCCTGCTGGGTGTATCGGTCGGAATGTGGGCGGTGTTGACCGGTTATGGGCGGCGCTCTCGCAATTCTTCGAGGGACGAATCGGGCACAACGAGGTCTCCGCGGCCGGATCCGATCTGCAGTCCGGGTCTTCCGAGTCCGTGGTAGTCGGATCCACCGGTTGCCACAAGGTCCAAATCAGATGCGACCGCGGCGAGTTGGGTCCGAATCGCGGGCGAATGCTCCGAGTAGTAGGCCTCGATGCCCGCCAGCCCGGCGTCGCGCAGGTCTCCGAAGATTGTCCTGAGCGTCACGGCGTCGGTGTTGATCGTGAGGGGGTGCGCGATGGAAGCCACGCCCTCCGACGCTTTCGTCAACTCGATAGCGTTGATCGCGGTGAGGCGGTCGCGTTCCACGTATGCGGTGCCCCCGTCCCCGAGTAGGTTGACGAACGCCTGGGAGCGGTTCTCGATCGCTCCGGCTTCGACGAGGGCGTCGGCGATGTGGGGACGGCCCACGGCGTCACCTGCGGCTTGCCGAAGAACATCGTCCATCGTGATGGGGTAGCCGAGCTCATTGAGTCGCTCGACGATTCGGACGTTCCGGACAGTGCGTCCGATGCGGAGTGCCTCGAGCCGGTCCTGGAGCGGTCCTGGTATGGGTTCGAGGAAGTAGGCAAGCATGTGGATCTTCACACCGGCGTGGTCGACGGACAATTCGACGCCGGGGATGAGTTCGATCGGCAGGGGATCGGCCGCGCCCCGAGCTGCAGGGACGCCCGAAAGGGTGTCGTGGTCGGTGAGGGCGAGCGCGGTAAGGCCGAACGCGGCGGCCTTCGCGACCACCAGGTCCGGCGCGTCGGTCCCGTCGGATGCGGACGAGTGGACGTGGAGGTCGACCGCCACAGCTTCAGCTGAAGATGGTGATCAGCACCAGGGCAATGATGATGAGAAGGGCGTAGCCGCCGTACTTCTTCGCCAGGGCGAAGTAGTGCTGACGACGCTTGACCTTTGCTTCGGCTGCTTGTTTCTCAGCGCGATTGGCCCGTTGTCGATCTCGCTTGTCGGTCGCCATGGACGGAAGGCTACCGGACGCGACGGTTGATGGAAATCCAGCGGTGGGTCGGGGATGGTCCCTGGGAACGGAGAGCCCGGAAGTAGGCTCGGGCTCGTACAAGACCGCGAAAAAGGGAGCAAACAGATATGTCCTTCTGGGACCAACTTGTCGCTGAATTCGAGAGCCTTGGGCAGGTGATTGCAGAGTGGCTGCCACGCATTGTTGTTGCGCTACTGATCCTGATCATTGGGCGATGGATTCTCAAGTGGATCCGAACCCTGGTCGAGAAGTTCCTGAATCTGGGCTTCATGCAGGCGATCTTCGATCGCGCAGGAATCACAAGTGCCCTCGCTGCGTCAGATCAGACGGCGGCAGGAATCACCGCAACGATTGTCTACGCATACCTCGTGGTCGTGCTGTGGCTGATGGTGTTCCGTGTGCTTGAGATACAGTCGTTGGAGGCGCTTCTCGAGCGGTTCCTCGCTTGGGTGCCGGTGATCCTCCTTGCCGCGATTGTTGTGGTAGTGGCGGCTGCGGTCGCGAACTGGACGGCCGGCCTTGTGCGGCCGTTCGCCAACGAGAAGGACGTTCCGTGGCTGACGTGGGTCGTTCAGATCCTCATCATCCTGTTCGGCGTCCTGTTTGCGCTCGACATGCTCGGAATCACGTTCGCTTCCGACATCACGAAGATCTTCACCGCCGCCATCGGCATCGCATTCGCGATCGCCTTCGGCGTTGGAGGGATCGACACGGCGAAGAAGTGGTGGGCGAAGTACCTCGCACCCAAGTCACCGTCGGGAGGCTACGACGCGAACTGACGCAGACCGACCAATCGCTTGAAAGAGGAGGAGGGGAGCGCACCGCGCTCCCCTCCTCCTTGTCAGCTCTGGATTGTGACCGCGTCGATGTAGATCGTCTCGAGCGGCGTGCTCGGGAACGGGTCGGGACTCGTTGCCGATTGTCCGAGGGGGACTCCCTGCATGAGGTCAAGGACTTCGAAGCCTTCCCTGACCCAGCCGAAGATGGAGTACTGGGGTGGCAGGTTGCCGTCCTCGAGCATCATGAAGAATTGACTTCCGGTCGTCCCGGGCCGGAATTGGCCATGGCGACGGCGCCGCGGCTGTAGGTCACCGCGAGTGGTGGGAACTCGTCGGGGATCACGTAGCCGGGACCCCCGGTACCGGTTGCGGTCTGGTCCCCGCCCTGGGCGACAAAGTCGGGGATGACCCGATGGAAGACCGTTCCATCGAAGTAGCCCTCGGTCGCGAGAAGGATGAACGAGTCAACGGTCTCCGGCGCCAGACTCGGGTCCAATTCGATCTCGATGTCACCGCAGGATGTCGACATCGTCGCGGTGACGGTCGCCTCGGAGTCGATGCCAGGGTTGATCGGCGCGTCGAATTGCATGGGTGTGACCGGCTCAGGAGCCGCGGCTCCGCAGGCAGTCTGCTGGGCACGGAACTCTGCGTAGCTGCGCGGGACAACTTCGAGCATGATCTCGGGCTGGGTGGTTGTCGTCGGCTGGGATGTAGTCGTCGTTGCCTCGGATCCCCCACACGCAGCAAGGGTGAACACGGCAGCAGCAGCCAGAATCACGATGGTCGCAGATCTCATGAGGCGTGATGCTACGTCAGACCTCCAAGTATGGGCCTTCGTCGCGTACCCAGGGTTGTAGACGTCCTATCTAGTGTCTCCGGCCGGCGGAATGGTTCGAATCTACGGACCGGGAGGCGCTGATGAGCGTTGATCCACTCCTACACTCATCCACCGCATGGCACTCGTGGTACAGAAGTTCGGCGGCACCTCGCTCGCCGACGCAGATCGAATCAAAAACGTCGCCCGCCGCGTCGTCGAGACCTACCAGGCCGGAAACGACGTGGTGGTGGTTGTCTCGGCAATGGGGAAGTCCACAGACGCGCTGATCGACCTCGCGACGCAGATCTCGGAGACCCCACACCCGCGCGAACTAGACATGCTCCTGACTGCCGGCGAGCGCATCTCGATGGCGCTCGTGGCCATGGCAATCGAGGCTCGGGACGTGCCGGCCGTGAGCTTCACCGGATCCCAGGCTGGCATCCTGACCACCGCAGAACACGGCAGGGCCGAGATCGTCGACATTCGTGCGTTCCGAGTTCAGGAGTGCCTCGATGAGGGCAAGGTCGCGATTGTGGCAGGATTCCAGGGGGTCAGTCCCGATTCGAAGGACGTGACGACCCTTGGCCGAGGCGGCTCGGACGCCACCGCCGTGGCGCTTGCAGCGTCCCTCGGCGCCGACGTATGTGAGATCTACACCGACGTCGACGGGGTCTTCACCGCCGACCCGAGGGCTGTGCCATCCGCGACGAAGCTCGGCGAGGTCACATTCAAAGAGATGCTCGAACTCGCCAATGCCGGAGCCGGCGTGCTCATGGCGCGGAGCGTCGAATTCGGAATCCGCTACAACATTCCCATCCACGTGCGGTCGTCGTTTCACGACCGGGAAGGCACGTGGGTCAAGGAGGAGACGATGGAAGAACCGATCATCCGAGGGATCGCCCACGACGATTCCGAGGCCAAGCTGACGGTGAAAGGGGTTCCCGACCAGCCGGGAGTTGCTGCGGCCGTCTTCGAACCGATGGGTGCCGCAGGCGTCAACGTCGACATGATCGTTCAGAACATCTCGAGTCAAGGTGTCACGGATATCTCGTTCACGGTCCCGGTGAGCTCTGCAACCACCGCTGTCGAGGTCGCCGAACGTGTTGCGGCCGAGATCGACGCTGACGGTGTAGACCTCGATCCGGACATCTCGAAGATCACGATCGTCGGAGCCGGGATGAAGTCGGAGTCCGGGGTGGCAGCGAAGATGTTTCGCATTCTTTCGGACGCCGACGTCAATATCGAAATGATCTCCACGTCGACGATTCGCATCAGCTGCGTCGTCCGGGGCGACGACACCGAGGCCGCCGTTGAGGCGCTGCACCGAGGCCTGATCGAGGGTGCATCGTGAAACGCTTCGCGGCCCCCGCCGTCGCCGTCGTCGGTGCCACTGGAGCGGTGGGTCGAACGATGCAAGCCATCCTCGCGGAGCGCGACTATCCGGTCGGCAGCATTCGTCTCCTCGCCTCTGAACGATCCGCCAGAACCGTGACTGAGACTCCGTGGGGACCCGTCACGATTGAAGACCTGGCTCTCGCCGACCCCTCCGGAATCGACGTTGCGCTGTTCTCGGCCGGTGGTGGCCGGTCCAAGGAATACGCTCCCCGATTCGTCGAAGCAGGGGCGACCGTTGTCGACAACTCGTCGGCATTTCGCATGGATCCCGAGGTCCCGCTCGTCGTCGCCGACGTGAACGATGCCGCGATTGAGGCTCACACGGGAATCGTCGCCAATCCCAACTGCACGACGATGGCCTTGATGATGGCAGCGGGCCCGCTCCACGAAGCGGCCGGGATCGTCCGGATGGTCGCGTCCTCGTACCAGGCAACGGGGGGATCAGGCCAGCACGGCATGGCCACGCTTGAACGGGAAATAGAGTGGTTCTCCGGTAACCGAGAAGCGCTCCAGCACGGCGGCTGGGAGGATCCGGGCGGGGATCTCTATCAGCGGCCCATCGCCTACAACGTCCTCCCGATGGCCGGGGCGATCACCGAAGAGGGATACACCGACGAGGAGTGGAAACTCGTTCACGAGACGAGGAAGATCCTCGACGCTCCGTCGATCAAGGTCGAGCCGACCTGCGTGCGCGTGCCGACGATGGTCGGCCACGGCATCACGGCGACGATGTTCTTCAACCGGCCGCTGCCGCTCGATGAGGCGATCGAGATCCTCTCCGATGCACCAGGAGCGCAGTTGTGGTCCGATGACCATGTTCCCACGCCGCTGGATTCCGCAGGCATTGACGACGTGCTCGTCGGTCGCGTGCGCGAGACGGTCGGAGATCGTGGCGGGATCAGCCTCTGGGTGGTTGGGGACAACCTCCGCAAGGGTGCCGCGCTCAATGCAGTCCAACTCGCGGAGTTGCTGCTCGACCGGTAGGACGCAGGTCGCGATCCCGCCTCATTGCGCGGGCCGTAGACGCCAAATAGGACGTCACCAACCCTGGGCGGATAAGCGAAACCCCGCCGCTGGGGCGGGGTCTCGATGAGTCGGGACGGCCGGATTTGAACCGGCGACCTCATCGTCCCGAACGATGCGCGCTACCAAGCTGCGCTACGTCCCGAATGCCGGGATTGTACCCCCGTTCCCGTCCTGGCGTTCGGTCAGATGATGGACACGTCGATTCGGTCGACCCGGTTCCGCTCCATGTCGAGCACGGTGAGTCGCACTCCGTCGACCTCGATCGAGTCGGTTTCATCCGGGACGTGGCCGGCGACTGCCATGAAGAACCCTGCCACCGTGCTGTATGGCCCGGCGGGGAGTGACTGGTTGATCTCGGTTGAGAGGTCCTCGATTGGGAGGCGGCCGTCGGCGACCCATTGTTTTGGTCCGATGCGAACGACCGAAGGGACACCGGGGTCGTACTCGTCTTGGAGCTCCCCGACGAGCTCCGCGAGCAGGTCCTTTGCGGTGATGATTCCTTCCACGCCGCCGTGCTCATCGACCACGCAGGCGATGGCGAACTTCCGTTGTCTCATCTCCGTGAGTGCGTCGAGAATCGTCGCAGTCTCCGGCATGAACTGTGGGAATCGAAGGAGAGTGGCGATGTCGTCTGGTGTTGCGTCGACGCTCTGTTGAAGCAGATCCTTGACGAAGAGCATTCCGAGGAGGTCGTCGAGGTCGCCACCGGTGACGGGAAACCGGGAATGGCCGGTCGTCGCCACGGACTCGCGTACCTCGTCCATCGTGACGGGCGCCGTCAGCGAGACGATGTCGACGCGCGGCGTCATGACCTCCCGAATCGGTCGGTCGGCAAGATCGAACAAGGCATCGATGATCTTTCGCTCGACTTCCTCGATCTGGCCGTCGCGGTGGCCGAGTTCAGCGAGGGCCCGGATGTCGGCATCGGTCACGGCGTCCGAGTCACCCCTCACCGGCACGCGCATCAGTCGAAGGATTCCCCGGGTGATAGCTCCGAAGAACGACGCGAGCGGGGCGAGAACCCTCGACAGCTGCCATATTGCCGGGGCAACCGCGAGGGCAAAACGCTCGGGATACCGGGTGGCCAGCGTCTTCGGTGTGATCTCGCCGAACACGAGGATCACCGCGGTGACGGCTGCGGTCGCAAGCCAGGGTCCCCACTGTTCTCCGACGAGGCCGATGAAGAGTGTCGTGGCGACTGCCGCGGCGAGGACGTTGACGATGTTGTTCGCGACGAGCAGGGTTGACAGCATCCGTTCGGGATCGGAAATGAGCTGCTCGACGCGGCGACCCGCCCTGCTCTCCGACGCGAGTTGGTGCACCCGCTCCTTCGAAATGCCGATGAGGGCGGTCTCCGAACCGGAGAAGAACCCTGATCCGACCGTGCAGGCCGCGAGGATCGCGAGGTAGATGATCTGCTCGGAGCTCACTGCATAACTCCGGCAGTGTTGGTATTCGGAGGTTCAGCAGGCTCCGTCACGCTTCTCCCGAAGCGTCCGAGACTGCGGCGCGAAGGGCAGAAGTCGTGAAGGGTTTGACAACCCAGGCATTGGCCCCGGAACGTCCGGCAAGGAACGTGTCAGCCTCGCGGTCGAGCAGCAGGACGACCGGAACCGGTTCTCTGAGATCGCGGATGGATCGCGTGATGGCCATTCCACCCATGGAAGCCACCTGGAGATCGACCACGGCGACGTCGACCGATTCCTCGCCGGTCGCGATTGCCGCCGTGGCGGGATCGTCGTGGTCGATGAGTTCGTTGGTTCCGATGCTCAGAGCCGCGTGAACCTCGCTCACAACCCAGGGATCGTCGGCAACCACCAGTACACGTGACATGATGGGGAGCGTAGTCGGCGGTCGTGAGGCAGTGGCCTCTCGTGCTGTGTCCATCGACCTTTGCGCTGTCCACCAACGTTCGTGGTGTTGATGTCGAGCCAGGGGTGTTGGGTCAGGCGAGGTGACGCGTCTCGTGTCTCTGCCTTCTCTTGCTACTTGCTACCTGCTACTTCCTACCTTCTCGGCCCGCAACTCTGGCGGCGCTCGTAACATCGCGGCCGTGCTCCGCCGAACCAGCCTCCTCTTGTTGATCCTCGCCGCCGTTCTCGCGTTCGGCGGGGCCGTCGCTGCTCAAGACGACGATCTTCCAGTTGTTGTCCTCGACCTCAGGAAGCCGTTCGACAAGCGGCTGATGGATTTCGCAGTAGAGACGCTCGCCACCACTCCGGCACACCTGTTCGTTCTGCAAGTTGATTCTCCGGGTATTGCGTCGGGAGATGTGGCGCCACTGCTCTCAGCCATCGAAACAGCTCCAGCCCCTGTTGTTGTATGGGTGGGAGCACGGCCCGCCGTGGCATACGGCGGCGTGGCGAGCCTGCTCAATCGGGCCGATCTCGGGGCGGCCGCCGCCGGGACCAGGGTGGGCTATCTCAGTCCCGCGGTGATGACCGACGCCCAGTCCATCGCGCCACGGATCGACCGGTTCCGAGGATCGACCGATGAGGAGCGGACAGCCGACGCGATTGCCGCCACCCTGATCCTCACGTCGAATTCGGTGCTGGTCGAAGAGCCGATCGAGGGATTCGTCGACGAAGTAGTTCCATCGATTGGGCAACTGATCGTCGGACTCGACGGCGAGGTGATCACCCGTGGAGACGCCACGTTCGAGATCGAGACCGCTGAGATGGTTGTACTCGAGGACGGGACGGAGGTGGCGTCGCCGTCGCGACTGGTTCAGTTCTGGAAGCCCGGTCTCTGGGACCGTTTCTTGCGCCTCGCTTCCGAACCGGAGGCGACGTTCTTCTTCCTCGTAGCAGCGATCGCAGCTGCCACGTTCGAGTTCTACGCAGCCGGTGTCGGAGTGAGCGCCTTGGCTTCGGTCCTCGCGTTCCTGCTCGCCGGCTACGGGCTGGCAACACTCCCGATCTCGTGGCCGTCGGTCGGTGCGGTCGTGATTGGACTGCTGCTGTACACGTGGGACTTTCAGCGAAACCGGCTGGGGTGGAGGAGTCTCCTCGGGACCACCCTGCTGATTGTGGGCGGATTGACGATCACCGACGCGCGTCCCCAGATGGCCCCGGTCTGGTGGATTGTGCTCGTCGTGGTTGTTGGCGCGGCCCTCTTCTATGGCGTGGCGCTGACGACGATCGTTCGGTCTCGATTCTCGACCACCACGATCGGGCGCGAGTACCTGATTGGGAAGCGGGGGAGTGCGGAGACGGCATTCGATCCGGAAGGGATCGTGGTCGTCGACGAGGCCCGCTGGCGGGGGAGGGCGCACCGCGAGGCCGGGATCGAGGCCGGCGACGATGTCGAAGTCATTGGTGTCGACGGGATTGTGCTCGACGTCGAACCGGCCGCCAAAGACTGACCGATCCGCGGCTATCTCGCGCGTAAGAACGCGAAAAAAGTCGCGAAGAAATCCACCGTACTGCCAGTATTTTCCTGGCGCCGCTGGTGGACGGTTCCTACATTCGCTGGGCTTGGTCTTCGAGCTCGTGGAGGGCACCTATCGTGATAGCGCTCGATCGAACGTGGCAGCCCGTTGCGTCATGCAGCGGAAGCCACTCCCATTTGTTCTTTCCCCCGAGTGTCACCGAACGCAAGGAAGAGCGAGAGCGTCGAGAGATCAGGGCGAAGTCGATCTGCAGGATCTGCCCGGTCGGGGCCGAGTGCCTCGAGTACGCCATGACGATTCGGGAACCGTATGGGATCTGGGGCGGACTCACCGAAGCAGAGCGCCGCCAGCAGAATCTCCGGGCGGTGAACTGACCGTACGCTCGTCTCCGCTTCGACGGGTCCATCCTTCGGCGTCGAGCCATTCGAGCAACGGCACAGCATGGCGGCGCGATAGGCCGAAGTGGTCGCGGAACACCGCCACGGTGAATCCGTCCGGCAGCGACCGAAGACCGGCTGTGATCATCCCAACCTGATCCGGCAAGAGCACGAGATCGTCGTCGATGCGAACAAGGCCGCCGCTGCGTATCAAGGCGTGCCGCACCTCATCCGGGAGTCCGAGGTCCGTCGCACGCGGCACGGCGAGGTCGCCGGAGAGGAGCGCGCGAGCCGCTTCCCAGGCCGCCACCTCTTCGGCGTCGAATTCGGGGACGAACCCGAGACGATGAACGACGGGGCCGGCTTCGACGAGATCGTCGCTCGTGTCGACAAGGGCCGCCACCAGGTCCACATCCACTCGCAGACGCGACGCAGCCTCCGACTTTGGGAGTCCGGGGCGGAGCGGGTGCCGCGCGTGGTAGTCCTCGACCGCGGATTCCACCTCACGTCCGCGGAGTGAGAAGATCTCGGGCGATAGGTAGCGAGATCCAACGGCAACCGCGCCGGTCGGTTTCCCGCCTCCGGATGACCGGTCGAGCTCAGCAGCGTCGATGGAACCGTGAGTAGCGACCAGGGCGTCGGCGCGCTGATCCGGGCCGAAATGGACCGAATCGGACAAGGTGACGATGTCGCTCGGAGATGGCTTCCTGGAGGGTGATGGGTCGAGCACCATCCCGCCGGCGACGACGGCTCGCCGTCCGGTGTCGCGAAGGATGAACCGATCACCCATCGCTACGGGCACAGGTGCGGTTGTGGCGACGATCACCGTGGGTGGTTCAGCGTCTGCCAGCTTGCGGATCCTGGCGGGGACGGTTGCCGTTCCCATATGAGCGTGATAAGCCCCCCGGTCGGTGATCTCCCCGTCGGAGCGCGGCGGGAAGGTGAGCTGAGCAAGGAAACGATCGGACATCCTGATCGACCCCGGTGTGGCGAGGAGCGTTCCGCGCTCCAGATCGCGCCGATCGACGCCGACGAGGTTGGCCGCGGCACGGGAGCCGGGCTCGATCGTTTCTCGGTCGATCTCATGCGATTGGAGGCTCCGGACACGCACCTCTGTTCCTGGGTAGCACTGCAGCCGATCTCCGACCGAGATGGGCCCGCCGGTGAGGGTTCCCGTGGCGACAACTCCCGCCCCGGAGATCCCAAATGCACGATCGATCCACATCCGTGGGCGACCCGCGTCGGGGGCCGGACCGGCGGAGGTGAGTTCCCGTTCCAGTGCCGCGACGAGATCCTCGATGCCCTGACCGGTGACGGCCGACACCTCGACGACCGGCCACGTCTCCGCCGCGGTGCCGGCGACGTGCTCCTCGACGTCGATCTTCGAGAGTTCGATCAGATCCGGGTCGGCAAGATCCACACGGGTGATCGCGATGACACCGTGCTGGACACTGAGGAGGTCGAGCACGGCAAGATGTTCTTCGGACTGAGGCATCCAACCCTCATCAGCTGCAACCACGAACAGTGCGACGTCGAGCCCCCCTACGCCGGCCAGCATGTTCTTGATGAACCGTTCATGCCCCGGAACGTCGACGAACCCCACCGTGTCCTTGCCGACCTGCGCCCATGCAAAGCCGAGATCGATAGTGAGGCCTCGCTCCTTCTCCTCGGCCCAGCGATCGGGGTCTCGTCCGGTGAGGGCCTGCACCAATGTGGACTTGCCATGGTCGACGTGCCCGGCCGTTCCGATGATCGGCATTAGGTCTCAGCCAGCGCCGCAGCGACGATCACATCTTCGTCGGGGTGCACGGAGCGCAAGTTCACCTGCGCCGCACCGTTCCTTCGCGCTGCGACGACCGGCGGTTCGTGATTGGCGAGGGTTCTCCAGACGAGCTCCTCCCGGCCTTCGAGTCGAAGAACCGGGGTTGGGATGGTGAGGCCGGGAACTGAACCGGCCCCGGGGAGCGACTCTCCGGGGACGATCTCTCCTGCGATACCCGACTTCCCGAGCACCGCCTCCGTGCGTGATTGGATCGCGTCAAGCGGTGCCATTGCCATCATCCAGAACGGGAGCGCGGCGGCCGCTCCTGAGGCATATGTCTCGAACGTGGTCGTCAGCGTCGCAATTGTTGGGCTGTTGATGCGAAGTGCTCGAGCGATGGGATGAGTCGTCATCCGATCGATGGCGGCCCGGCTGCCGACGGCGATGCCGGCTTGAGGGCC
>CBFDAN010000022.1:0-13352 GCA_965602815.1 uncultured bacterium | reverse complement strand
GGCCAGAAGCGCAAACGCGATCCCATTCCGCGTAGACCGATCCATGAAAGAGAAGGTAGTCGTGAATCACTCGTCATCGGTCTGAAGGGAGCAGCAGGTAGCAAGTAGCAAGATCAGGAGGCGAGAACAGGGCTCCCGGGGCGTGGCTTGGCCCTGCGTGTTGTGTCGGGAGTCTTGCTACTTGCTACTTACTACTTGTCTACCCTCCGCCCACGACCACACCGCCCACGGAGACCACATGCCCACCCCCACCGTCCTCTTCGTCTGTGTTCACAATGCTGGGCGTTCTCAGATGGCTGCCGGGCTGCTTGCCCATCACGCAGCCGGGCGGGTGGTGGTGCTGAGTGCCGGGTCCGCTCCTGCCGATTCCGTCAACCCATCGGCAGTGGCCGTCATGGCGGAGCTCGGGATCGACATCAGCAACGAACTGCCTCACAAGCTCGCCGACGGTGCGGTCCGGGAGTCGGATTTTGTGATCACCATGGGCTGCGGGGACGCATGTCCAATCTACCCGGGGAAGCGGTACCTCGACTGGGACGTGCCTGACCCGGCCGGCCTCTCCGCAGAGCAAGTTCGTCCCATTCGCGATGAGATCGACCAACGTGTCCTGATTCTTCTTGCGGAACTCCTCGGCGAAACATGAGTGCAACGCCGCAGGCGCCCGCGGGGTTCTTCCTTGTGAGATGACCACGACCCTCAATCAACTCCCGGGCCGGCTCGCTGCCGACCGGGACGGCGCCTTCCCCGATCTCGTCCGAACCCTTCAGGACGGTGTGTACTCGGGTGTGCTCCAATTCACCCGCAACCGTCACGATGCGGAGGATGTCACGCAGGAAACATTCGTACGGGTGTATCGCGCCCTCGACAAATACGACGAGGGCCGGATACAGGATCTGCAGCTGAGACCGTGGGTATGGACGATTGCATTGAATCTCTGCCGCAATCGCGCACGAAGCGCCGGCCGCCATCCGGAGGCGCCCCTCGTCGGCGATCGTGTTGACGTGTTCGAGGACGCCGCCACAGAGGCAGTCGAAAACGCCAACCTCGAGGTGTGGCGACACCGACTCGCCGCATTGCCGGGACCACAGCGAACCGCTGTTGTCCTCTACCACGTGGTTGGCCTCCCCCATGCGGAGATTGCAGAATCCACGGGAAGGACTGAAAGCACCACTCGCTCGGATGTGAGGAGGGGCCTTGGCCGACTGCGGACCCTGATTGAAGAGGAGACCCGATGAACAGCCCAGACCCGATCACCAGTGAACTCGCGGCGCTCCAACGCACCGCCCCCGTCGACCTGCTCGATGCCGTGATGCGCGACGTCGACCTCGCCGACAGCTACGCCACTATCGAGGGTCCGACCGGTCCGGCGTATGTCGCCTGGAACGGTCGCGGCATCACAGCTTTTGTGCCGGTCGAAGCCGTCGGCACTCGCGACGCCTTCGAAGAGCGGCATCCACGGAGTGCCTCTTTCGTTGATGCCCCCCCGGATTCGCTCGCGAAACACCTCGACCGCACGATCGAGACCGGGCGTCTCGGAGAGCTCCCCGTCGACCTGTCTTCGCTCGGGGACTTCCAGCGCAAGGTGCTGGAGAAGTGCGCTGAGATTCCGCCGGGCGAGATCCGCCCATACGGATGGATTGCCCGCGAAATCGGAAATCCCGGCGCCGTTCGTGCCGTAGGCACCGCCCTCGGCCGGAACCCGGTGCCCGTGTTGATCCCGTGCCACCGCGTCGTACGCACCGACGGGCGAATCGGCGACTACGCATACGGCTCACCGATGAAGCGCCAACTCCTCGAGCATGAAGGTCTCAACCCAGACGCTGTCGAGACGACGGCACGTAGCGGTATTCGCCTCGTCGGCAGCGATACCACGGGGATCTACTGCTTCCCAACCTGCCGCCACGCGAAACGCATCACCGACCCGCACCGTGTCGAGTTCCGATCGGAAGAAGCCGCGGAAGCCGACGGCTATCGAGCCTGCAAGGTCTGCCGCCCGGCAGCGTAGGACAGACTCGAGATCCGAGACATGAGACCGAGTCTCGCGTCTCGCGTCTCGCGTCTCGCGTCTCGGATCTTGCTTCTCGCTTCTTGCTTCTTGCTTCTACCCTTCGGGTCATGGACCTCGTCGAAACCATCCGGGCCTCAGTCATCGGTTCGGACTACGCGGTCCCCGGTCCGTTTGGCCTCCGCCGGGTCACCTACGCCGACTACACCGCCTCTGGCCGATCGCTGTCCTTCATCGAGGAGTATCTGCGCGACGTAGTCCTCCCCCTCTATGCAAACACACACACCGAGTCATCCGGTACAGGTCTGCAGACATCACGGTTCCGTGAAGAGGCCAGACAGACGATCCGGACGTGCCTGAATGCGAGCGAGGATCACGCTGTTGTGTTCACCGGTTCCGGGGCAACAGGTGCCATCGATCGACTCGTCTCCGTGCTCGGCCTCCGGATCCCATCGAGGCTGGAGGACCAGTACCACCTCAGCGACCACATCCCGGCCTCTGAACGACCGGTCGTGTTCATCGGGCCGTTCGAGCACCACTCCAACGAACTGCCGTGGAGGGAGTCGATCGCAGACGTGGTGCGTATTGAAGAGGACGCCGACGGCCACATCGATCTCGCTCAACTCGAGCGAGAGCTCGTGGCCCACCGGGAACGGCCGTTGAAGATCGGCAGCTTCTCAGCCGCATCGAACGTTACGGGCATCATCACCGACACCCGAGCCGTCACCCGGCTCCTCCACGAACACGGAGCGCTCTCGTTCTGGGATTTTGCGGCCGCCGCCCCGTACATATCCATCGACATGGACCCCGAAGATGATCCAGCCGCCTACAAAGACGCAGTGGTCTTCTCCCCCCACAAGATGATCGGAGGCCCGGGCACTCCAGGGGTCCTCGTCGCCCGCAAGGAGTTGTTCATGAACCGAGTCCCGGCGGTTCCCGGCGGGGGAACGGTGACGTTCGTGAACCCGAACGATCATCGCTACGTCGACGACATCGAGACCCGTGAGGAAGGGGGCACGCCGGCAATCGTCGAGTCGATTCGGGCGGGCCTCGTGTTCCAACTGCAGCGGGCCGTCGGGCTGCAAAGAATCCGAGAACTCGAGGATTCGTTCATCACCCGAGCGATCGCTTCTTGGCGCAAGAACCCCAACATCAGACTCTTGGGAAACCCGGAGGCGGAGCGGCTCTCCATCGTGTCGTTTGTGGTGAACCACCATGACCGATACCTGCACCACAACTATGTCGTTGCGCTGCTCAACGACCTGTTCGGGATCCAATCCAGGGGCGGCTGCTCGTGCGCTGGACCGTACGGCCATCGTCTGCTCGACATCGACCTCGACACTTCGATTGAGTTCGAACGGGAGATCACACGGGGGTGTGAGGGGATCAAGCCCGGCTGGATCCGGGTCAACTTCAACTACTTCATCTCCGAACTCGTCTTTGACTTCATCGTCGATGCCGTTCACATGATCGCGAACGATGGCTGGAGACTGCTGCCCTGCTACCAGTTCGATGCGGCCACCGGCCTGTGGGAACACCGCGACGGCCGAGGCGAAGCCTCGCTCAGCCTGTCCGAGATCGATTATTCGACCGGAACGATGCGCTACGACCACCACCCCCATCGGGACGCCGATCCGGTGCTCTCCGACTACCTCACAGAAGCACAATCGATCCTCGATTCAGCCTTGCCGCCCGACGGCGGGGCACAAGAGGATGCGTTCACGGACGATTTCGAGCATCTGCGCTGGTTCACGCTGCCTCATGAGGTTCGGGGTGGTTGAGTCCATCGCCCCGGCGTGGTTCCTTCGTGCCATCGAGACGTCCTACGAAGAACAACGAATCGTGGTCGCCGGAACCGAGATCCGATACCTGGACTGGGGCGAGCGCGGACGACCCGGGCTGGTCTTCGTCCACGGTGGCGCGGCGCATGCACATTGGTGGTCGTTCATCGCTCCGATGTTCACCGGCGAGTGGCATGCGGTTGCTCTCGACCTGTCCGGTCACGGCGAGAGCGGACGGCGGAAGGAGTACAACCACAACCGGTGGTCCGAGGAAGTCCTCGCGGTCTCGGAGGCGGCCGGGTTCCCTGGGCCGCCGGTGGTCGTCGGCCATTCTCTCGGGGGTGGCATCACACTGCAGCTCGCTTCCGCATATGGCGATCGGCTTGCTGGGGCGGTCGTCGTGGATACCCCGGTGCGGCGGCCGGACCCGGAGTCCCGAGAGGGAGCGCGGGGCAGAGCATTTCGTTCTCCGGGCACGTACTCGGACGAAGCCACCGCTCTCCGTCACTTCCGTCTTGTTCCGTCTCAACCGTGCGAGAACGACTTCATTGTCGACCATGTTGGCCGACTCTCGCTGCACGAAACCCCATCCGGTTGGACGTGGAGATTCGATCCGCACCTCTTCCACCAGACGCTCATCCCTCTCCGCGATCAACTCCTCTCCGTTCGATGCCAGATCGCGTTCTTCCGCGGGGAGTTCAGCACGATCGTCCCAGAGGACACGGCGGCCTTCATGTACGAACTAACCGGTCGCAACGCGCCGTTTGTGTCGATCCCCGATGCGCACCACCACCTGATTCTCGATCAGCCGCTGGCATTTGTCGCCGCACTCAGGACGCTGCTCGCCGACTGGGAGCACTCGATTCCGCGGTCGCCTCTCTAGAAATCCCGCGATTTCGCCGATAACAGTCCGGTACGTGCTCCGGAAAGGTCAAGTGATGCGCCACGAGTCGGTTTCGACGCTCACCCTCGATCAGGCGTACCAAGCGGCATACCTGTGGATGTTCCACGCCGGTCAGCCTCCCGTCGAAATCGCGGAGCGGGGCACTCAGAGCGTGGAACTGCGTTCGGAAGGGACGGTCGCATTTGTGCGCGTTCCGGATCGTCGGCTCAGTCAGCGAACGGTTCTCGCGGTGCTCGCGACGGAGTCCGATGATCGTGCCCGCTTGATCTTCTCGTCAAGAGGATTCACACCCGGAGCTATCAGCATCGCGGAGGCACAGGGGATCGCCTTGTTCACGTTCGATTCCGAAGGAACGGCCCTTCCGGAGAACGGCCAGGCAGCCAACGTCTCCCCTCGCGATGCTCCACCTCCCCCGTTTGTATCCCGACAACCCGAGGAGGGTCTCACCCCCTTACCGGAGAATTGGGAGTCCAGCGAGCTCGCAGCCGACGAGTGGGTCGACTGTCCGGCGTGCGGAACAAACCAGCACCACACTCTCGACACGTGCCGAGTCTGTGGGGGGTCGCTCGCCACGGCTGGCGCGCCAACAGAGGCCCGGGAGGGCATCGTCTACCGATGCCTCGACTGCGGCTCCCACAACGTGGATGCGGTAGCCACGCGGATCCCAGCGCGCTAGGTGTGAGAGCCGAGTCACTGGTCGCCGGTCGCTGGCCCGAACGGGGTAGCCGGGAAGAGACAAGAGAGCAGAGACGAGACCCGCCCAAAGCTTCGTATCTCGTATCTCGATTCTCAACCGGCCGGGGCAGCGAAGATCGCGCCGAGCGGCGGGAGATCGAGCGACACCGACTGAATACGCCCATGCATGGGGGCATCTGCCGCCTCGACGGCTCCGAACGTGCCGGCGCCCGAACCCCAGTATCGAACGTCATCGCTGTTGAGAAGGATCTCCCATGTCCCGCCATCCGGGACACCAATGCGGTAGCCCGGCCGCGTAACAGGCGTGAGATTCAACACGACCAGCACCGGGCGCTCACCACCCTTGCGTAGGAGGCTGAAGACACTCGCTCCGGCATCGCCGGCATCGATCCATTCGAAACCGGCAGGGTCGTAGTCATCGACGAAGAGCGCGGGTTCGGCCTGGTACACGGTGTTCAGATCCTTGACCCACTGCTGCATGCCGGCGTGGTTCCCGTGCTCGAGGACGAACCACTCAAGCTGCCGATCCACCGACCATTCCGAACGCTGCCCGAACTCGCCACCCATGAACAGGCACTTCTTGGCCGGAAGTGCGTACTGGTAGCCGTAGAGGGCTCGGAGATTGGCGAACTGTTGCCACTCGTCGCCCGGCATCTTGTTGATCAGCGATCCTTTCCCGTGGACCACCTCATCGTGCGAGAGCGTGAGGATGAAGTTCTCGTCGTAGGCGTAGAGCATCCGAAAGGTCAGGTCGTTCTGATGGAACGAGCGGTGCACCGGTTCATGAGCGAAGTACTCGAGGGTGTCGTGCATCCACCCCATGTCCCACTTGTACCCGAAGCCGAGACCCCCTGCGTCTACCGGACGGGACACGCCGGGGAACGCGGTTGATTCCTCGGCAATCATCACGATGCCCGGATGTTCTCCGTACGCAACGCCGTTGACCTGTTTGAGGAGCGAGATCGCTTCGAGGTTCTCATTCCCGCCGTAGGCATTCGTTTCCCACTCCCCGTCTTCACGCGAATAGTCGAGATACAACATCGAAGCCACGCCGTCGACCCGCAGCCCATCCGCGTGATACCGATCGAGCCAGAAGTTGGCCGACGAGATGAGGAACGAACGCACCTCGTTCCGCCCGTAGTTGAAGATGAAGCTGCCCCAGTCGGGATGGAACCCTTTCCGAGCGTCGGCGTGTTCGTAGAGAGCGGTGCCATCGAACTGAGATAGGCCATGGCCATCGGTCGCGAAGTGAGAAGGGACCCAATCGATGATCACGCCGATCCCCGCCTGATGGAGATGGTCAATCAGGTACATCAGATCCTGCGGGGTCCCGAATCGACTCGTCGGGGCAAAGTAGCCGGTCACCTGGTATCCCCACGATGGGTAGTACGGGTGCTCGGAAAGGGGCATGAACTCGACGTGGGTGTAGCCCATCTCGGTCACGTACTTCGCAAGCGGCTCCGCGAGATCTCGATACGAGTACGAGTCGCCATTCTCGGCCCGCTGCCACGAGCCGGAATGGAGCTCGTAGATCGCAATCGGCGCATCGTGTGCTTGGCGGACGCCTCGGGTGGACATCCATCCATCGTCACTCCATTTGTACTCGAGGTTCCACACCACTGATGCCGTCTTCGGCGGTACCTCGGCAAGGAAGGCGACCGGGTCGGCCTTCTGGATGCGATCTCCCGATTGGGTGATGATCACGTACTTGTACGTGTTTCCCTGATGGACCGCAGGAACGTGAGTCTTCCAGATGCCGGAGCCGGTGGGGAACATCGGGTTGGATGACGAGTCCCAGCCGTTGAAGTCGCCGACCACCGATACCTCGCGGGAGTTTGGAGCCCACACCGCGAAGTGTGCACTTCCATCGGGCAACACCTGAGCACCGAGGTGGTCGTACAAGTGGGTCTGTGTCCCTTCGTTGAAGAGATGAACGTCGAGATCGCCAAGTAGTTCCATGACACGGCAGCCTACCGACTCGCAGAGCGGCCGGGGCTGCGAGAATCCTGGAGGCAACCGAAAGGACCAGATGCCGTACCGCACCATCATCGAACCGTTCCGGATCCACACCGTCCAGGCCATTGATCTGCCCACGGTCGAAGAACGAGAAGCGGCGCTTCACCGCGCCGGGTTCAACCTCTTCGGCCTGCACGCCGACCACGTGATCATCGATCTGCTCACCGATTCCGGGACCGGGGCGATGTCATCGGAGCAATGGGCAGGCATGATGCGCGGTGACGAGTCATATGCCGGGAGCCGAAGCTTCTACCGCTTCGAGAGCGCGGTAGCGGACCTCACCGGCTTCTCCGAGGTCATCCCCACCCACCAAGGCCGTGCGGCCGAGAAGATCCTGTTCTCGGTCATGGTCTCGGAAGGCGACGTGGTTCCCAACAACACACATTTCGACACGACGCGCGCGAACGTCGAGTACCGCGGCGCTGAGGCCCTGGATCTTGTGGAACCGTCCGATCCGTCGGAGATCCTACCGTTCAAGGGCAATATGGACATTGCCGCGCTGCGGGCCACTATCGACGATGTGGGCGTCGATCGGATTCCGCTCGTGATGATGACCGTCACGAACAACTCTGGTGGCGGCCAGCCGGTCTCGATGGAAAACCTTCGAGAAGTACGTGCCGTGTGCGATGAGTACGGCATCCCGATGTTCCTCGACGCCTGCCGGTTCGCCGAAAACGCGTGGTTCATCAAGATCCGCGAAGACGGCTATGCAGATCACACGGCGAAAGAGATCGCCCAAGAGATGTTCTCCCTCGCCGACGGCTGCACCATGTCGGCGAAGAAGGACGGATTGGTCAACATCGGTGGGTTCCTCGCGATGAACAACCACGACCTGTCCCTTCAAGCCAGAAACCTGCTCATTCTCACCGAAGGCTTCCCGACGTACGGTGGTCTCGCAGGCTACGACCTCGAGGCGCTCGCCCAGGGGCTAGAAGAGGTGGTTGACGAGAACTACCTGCGCTACCGGATTCGATCGACAGAGTATCTGGCCGATCGGATCGTCG
This sequence comes from uncultured bacterium, assembly GCA_965602815.1. Taxonomy (GTDB): domain Bacteria; phylum Actinomycetota; class Acidimicrobiia; order Spongiisociales; family UBA5794; genus JAHEEL01. The sequence continues at coordinate 4,946 of CBFDAN010000022.1, read as the reverse complement.
GAGCCGGAGTTCCAATCGTCCAACCGGCCGGCGGTCACGCGGTGTATCTCGACGCGAAAGCGCTCCTCCCCCATATCCCTCCCCACGAGTATCCGGCGCAGGCGCTCGCCGTCGAGTTGTATCGCAACGGGGGCGTACGTGGTGTCGAGATAGGAACCGTCATGTTCGGCCGGCCCGGCGACGGGGACGCACCCGACGAACCGGCGCCGATGGAACTCGTCCGCCTCGCAATCCCTCGTCGCACGTACACCCAGAGCCACATCGACTACGTAGGAGAAGTTGTGATCGAAGTTGCACAACACGCACCAGAGATCGGCGGCTATCGGATCGTCGAACAAGCACCTTGGTTGCGCCACTTCACCGCCGTCTTCGAGCCGATCGAGAAGTAGCGAGGCAAGACTCGAGATATGAGACCCGAGACCCGGGTCCAGTCTCGTGTCTCGTGTCTCTCGTCTCGCTACTCCGTCTTCGCCCGCTTCCGCGCCCTCACCCTCCGCTGCGCCTGGGCTCGGTCTTCGCCGTGGATGTGGAGGGTCGCGCCGGACGCGGCGAGCTGAAGGGAGAGTTCCTTTCGGAACTTCTGAGGTACAACCGCAAACCCGGTGAGCGGGACGATCTCTCCGCGAGCCAAGCGTTCTCGCTCCTCGTCCTCAACAAGCCTGGGGGATGGAGCGGCGAGCGGATTGCCCGCGTCAACCGAGTCGCCCAGTGTGGTGATCACGCAATCCGAACCAGTGTCGAGCGCCAATCGGACATACCACGGCAGCGTCTGAGCGTTCTCGTCAAAGTCGAGCGCCATTTCGTCGACACACCCGTAGGGGATCCGGAACGCCCAATCACCGTCGGCTCCCCCTGCGACCAGGTAGACCGCACGATCAGACAGCAGCCAGAACACCACGAAACCCTCAGCCGATCTGCGATCGAGTCCAGCGGCGGACCGTTCAAACGACTCGTCTTCGACCAACAGCGGCCGTGCTTTCGCGCGCGCCTCACTTCTGCCGAGGCTCAACACCTGTTGCTTGAACGCGTCCAGCAGTGCCATGGCCACCAGCGTAGCGTCGCGCCGCGAACCGACCGGTAGGGTTCGGCCACATGGCCACCGCCGGAAACGAGCAACACGATCCCGCCGACGAAGCCAACCTCCCGCGTCCTGCCGATCCGGAGGCTTCATGGACCCGCGCGGAATGGGATCGAATGTGGCACCCGTCGATGTGGTTCCGCAAGCCGCCTCAGCAGCACGGCATGCACATCTGGCACATTGTGGCGATCCTCGCGTTGACCGGATACGCCAATGTCATCGCGAATCAGGTGCTCAATCCCTGGTGGCACATCCCGTTCAACCTCGGGATCCTCGGTGTGGCACTCGCGATCGCACGCCACGCCGGTGTCACCGTTCCCGATCTTGGATACTGTCGGGATCGCATTCGGCGCGGGGTGGGCGTCGGCGGGATCGTGATGGGCGTGATCGGCATCGGCATGCTGATCGGAGTCGCCATCCCCGCAACAAGGGAGTTCTTCTACGACGATCGTGTCATCGAGCGGTCGACGTCGGTCATCCTCTTTGACGCACTGATCCGCATTCCGATCGCCACCGCGTTCTACGAGGAGACGCTATTCCGGGGAGTGCTGTTCGGCATGTTCGTCCGCCGGTGGGCTCCGATCTGGGCGGCTGTGGCGTCGAATCTCCTATTCGGGCTCTGGCACATCCTTCCGACCCTCAACACGCTCGAAACGAATCCCGCCGGTGGGATGGTCGACGGCTTCATCGGGATCGGCCTCGCGGCAATCGGTAGTGTCGCCGGCACGGCCATCGCAGGCTTTGGATTCCTATGGCTCCGACTTCGGGCCAACAGCACTGTCGCACCAGTGATGGCGCATATCGCCACCAACTCGTTCGCTCTCATCGCGGCGCTATTCGTCGTGCGCGTTCTCGGCTGATCACCTGAGCCGTCTTTGTGCGAGGGGTAGGTGTTTCGCGGCCCCGTACGTCTGCCGCAGATTCCTACCGACTCTCAACGGGGGCGACCGTCAGCGTCGCGACCTCACACCTCACGCCGACTGCCTTGGTCGAAACGGTCTCCACACTCCACTCGGCCGTTTCGCGAGAGCCGAGGCCCTCGACGGTGGTTTCGAGCGAGGCGAGCGATGTGCCTACCACGCGACGCGTCATCTCGACAGCGATGTGGTAGTCGAGGGTTTGCCCAATGCGCGTTTCGTTTCGGATCGAACCACTCGCCCTCAGCATTCCATCGCTTCGCTCGCAGGTATCGACCGTGAGCCTGACGGCGATGAAGGCCCCGTCCTGGTGATAGCCGGCAGAATCTCCGATCAGAGGGGACTCAACGATCGACGGATAGGTCACCGGGAACTCTGTGATCATGCCGGTCCTGCGTTCAACGGTCGTCGTCGTCGTCGAATCGCTGGCAGCCGCGACCGGTGAGCGGGAGGTGTCGTTGCTGCTCGAGAGAAGGCCAAAGACCACCGCGAGAAGGGCAACGATCGCCACCGCGCCGGCGGCGACGGCACCCCAGGTTGCGTATAGCCATTGCTCTTCCGTGAGGCGGTGATGGAGTGGCGCTCCGAGCCCGAGCTTCCAATGGCCGTCGGACGTTCCCGCGACCTCGGAGTCACGCTCCGCCGGCACAACGGTCTCGGGATCCGACTCCCCCGCGACAGGCACCTCGGTCGCAGCTAGGCGATCAGACTCACCGACGAGATCGTCGGCGGGAGGCGGATGGGCTTCGGGAACCGACGCGCCGCAGGCACTGCAGAAGCGAGCCTCGGAATCGAGGAGATCGGATCCGCACGCGGCGCACTTCGACGATGCCATTTCATTGATGTCGGCGCGTCGCACCCGAACCTTGATCCGCTCGACAGACGGTCCATACAAAGACTGGAGGCTTGACATGTTTCGTGCAGCGCGCGAGAGTTCCCCTGTCAGGCGACCCACGGGCCGCAGCGTCGAGCGAGGAGAACCTACGGATGTTCCGGGCCACCCAGCCGAACACCCCCCAGGCGGCCCTCGCGCGCGCCCGTTTCCGGTTCTGACCCGGCAGCAGCGTTCAAGCGAGACAGCCGCCCACCGGGCGGCTTTTTTTGATGGCCGCAACAACCCCTGCCGGATGACCGAGGACACGACATGATTCCCGTACGAGCGTATTTCAGCCTTCTCGCCAACTACCTGAAGCCCCTCCGGCCGCGGGTCGTGCTGCTCAGCTTCGTCCTGTTCTCGACGATCGCCCTCCAGCTCGTCAACCCACAACTCATCAAACGCTTCATCGACGGAGCGATCGATGGTCGTGACGCGAGCGCCCTCATCCCGATCGCTGTCACGTTCATGCTGATCGCCGTCGGCCAGCAGGCTCTTGCGATTTGGGCAACCTACCTCGCGGAGGACATCGGGTGGTCGGCCACGAACCATCTCCGCGGAGATCTGACCGACCACGTCATCCACCTCGACATGGGATTCCACAAGGGACACTCAGCGGGCGAACTCATCGAGCGCATCGACGGTGATGTGACATCGCTCTCGAACTTCTTCTCGGCGATGATGATCAAAGTCGTCGGCAACGGCGGCCTCGTGATCGGCATCATTGTGATGTTGTGGCTCGAGAGCTGGATCGTCGGCCTGAGCGTCAGCATCTTCACCGCCCTCGCGATTGCTGCGATGGCTGGGTTCCACCGCGTCGCCGTCCCATGGTGGAAAGCGGTGAGGGCAACAGCTGCGGAAGCGTACGGATTCGTCGGCGAGGTCGTGGAAGGAACCGAGGACATCACCTCGAACGGGTCCGCCCCCTACATGGAGACGCGCTTCAACGACATCCAGCAACGCTGGCTGCCGCGAACGGTACGCGCCTGGATGGGGTGGGCGACGATGTGGAGCTCGACCATCGTCCTCTACGGCCTCTCGACCTCCATCGTCTTCATCCTGGGTTCGTGGCTGTACGGCATCGGGACACTGACCATCGGCGGCGTCTACCTGGTGTTCCACTACGTGGAGATGACCCGGCACCCGATGGAACAGATCCGCGCCCAGATGGAGGATCTCCAGAAGGCGGGAGCCGCCATCGCACGAGTTGACGAACTGATGACGACGGCGACAAAGCTGAAGGCGGAGGGAGATCATCCAATCGGCGCAGGTGCGCTCAGCGTGGAGTTCGACGATGTCAGCTTCTCGTACGACGATGCCGGCGACGGGGAGTCCTCCGAGATCGTCCTCAGAGATGTCAGCTTCCACATCGCACCCGGCCGAGTCGTCGGGCTGCTCGGTCGCACCGGGAGTGGCAAGTCGACGATCGCGCGGCTCGTGACACGCCTGTATGAGCCGCAAGCCGGCTCCGTGCGCATCGACGATGTCGCAACGTGGGACGCTCACGTTGCTGACATCCGCAAACGCGTCGGCATGGTTACCCAGGACGTGCAGCTCTTCCGCGCCTCGATTCGGGACAACCTCACGTTCTTCAACGACGACATCCCCGAGGAACAGATCATCGACGCGATCCATCGCCTCGAACTCGATTCGTGGCTCGCGTCGATGCCGAACGGCCTCGACACCCTCCTCGACTCGGGAAGCGGCGGACTATCGGCCGGCCAAGCCCAGCTCCTGGCGTTCACCCGAATCTTCCTCGAGGACCCGGGTGTTGTTGTGCTCGACGAGGCGTCGTCCCGCCTCGATCCAGCGACTGAAGCGTTGATCGAACGAGCTGTCGACCATCTCCTCGAAGACCGCACCGGCATCGTGATCGCTCACCGGCTCGGCACGGTCACACGAGCCGACGACATCCTCATCCTCGACGAAGGACGTGTGGCAGAGTTCGGCGAACGCGCTGCGCTCGCCGCCGACCCCGATTCGCGCTTCTCGCGACTTCTCGCGACCGGCATGGAGGAGGTGCTCGCATGACGACCCGCTCACAGGCGCCCATCATGCGCATGATCCTGACCCTCAT
>CBFDAN010000021.1:0-13778 GCA_965602815.1 uncultured bacterium | reverse complement strand
CGCCGACACGGTTCTCGCGGTCTTGGATTTTGGCTTGTAGTGCTCGCCGTGTTTCGCGCGGTGGTAGCGCATGTCGCTCAGGATTTGGCGCGCCTGATTCTCAGCGGCGTCGATACCGGTGAGCTCGCGCAGGCGTTGCGAGTGGAACGTCCGGCCGCCGACGCTCACCGCGATACGCACGCGGCTTGATGAACCGTCTGGGATGATGTCGACATCATCGACGGCGAATCCGAGATCGTTGAGGCGGCTGACACGTTCCCGAATCCTGTATCGCTCATCGGACGCGATGACAAGGTCGGCGGTCAGCTCATCCCACAACGCGATGTACCGGTCGGTGATGTCGTACCCGATCTCGAGATCGGCCTCTTCGAGGTCGTATCCCTCCGACGCGGCGATGTCGGACATGTCGCCGGCGAGGTTGACCTGCATGATCTCGAGATCCTCACGACGTTGACCCGCGCTCAACTCGTCGTACAGGCGGGAAGTCTCAGCGTCGACCATCACCGCCTCGATCTTCGCGGCGTCGTAGCGGTAGAGCACATTGGAGAGCGAGCAGTCGCCCCAGAAGCACCCGGCCAGGTGAAGCTCGACGAGCAGACCGGCGAAGGCATCGAGCATCTGCCTCCTGCGGCTCCCGAAACCACCGCCGGAGACCAACTCCCGATACGGAAACGCGAAGTTCACGAACCGCGTGATCAAGGCGCCGGAGTACTCCTCGTGGGGATCGGCCCACCCGCGCACAACGAGCCCGGCCGGACGTGCCGAACGCGTCGTTCGTTTCGCGAGCTTGCGGAGCGTCTTGAATTCATGCTTGGCCAGCCGGACCGGGAGCTCCTTGATCGCGTACACACCCTCGCGATACGCAACAAACACAACTGGGTGACGGTGGATTCCGGTCGGCATCTCGACGAGATGAGGGTCGTCCCATTCGAGGATCGGGAGATCCCACGGGAGGTCGAGGAAATCGGGATTGCCGGGTCGGATGTGGAGTTGGGGAACTGCCATACGCCGGACAATAGAGCGACTGGTACCGTTCGGATGTGCAGTACGAACCCGAACGCATCACGGTCGAACGAGAATCGGTCATGATCGAATGGAGTGACGGAGCGGCCACGGTGCTTTCCGGTAGCCGTCTGCGAGACGCATGCCCGTGTGCCGACTGTCGAGAACACACCGAGGCTGCAACCCCGGCCATCCAACTCGGTGATCGTTCGACGATCACCAACGCCCAGCTCGTCGGCGGATACGCCCTCAGCTTCACCTTCGGCGACAACCACCATGACGGCATCTACCCGTATGGGCAGTTGAGAAGGCTGGGGGAGGAATAGCTGCGAGACGCGAGAATCAGCTGCTCCGCTACTGAGCTATCGCTCCGCTCTGCGGCGGTGGGGCATGTCGGGCCACGTCAGGCCCTTGTATCCCGACACAAACCCCGCATCGACGAGGTCGGGCCGGTGTGGCGAGTCCGCTGCTGCGGCTCCATCGATCCGTTCAACCGTCCAGCGTTTGATGCGAGGTCCAAGGAGGGCGAGGCCGCGAGCGAAGATGGCGCCGTCGTCGGTGAACGAGGCGGCCGAGCGCCCTCCGCGGTCGACGAACGCGATGACCATGCCGTCGTCCATCACGACGTAGGCCCCTGAGCGTCGGGCAGGTTTCACGGTCGGGTGATCGGGCCAGGGAACAGCGGCGCCGTAGGCGTTTGCAGGGTCCGATGCCGCGAGCGCGGAGAGTCCGGCTGCGTCGCGAGACCGGAGACGGTCGACGGCCCCCGGGACTCCGAATTGAGCGCCGCCAAGCCCTTCGACGAAGTAGCCCCGCCTGGCAGTGCCGACGTCTTCCAGTGCGGCCAACGCGGGGTAGAGGCCTGCGTATCCGCCCGGCACACCTTCGGCGAGGACGGTGTCGCGACCTACGATGCCGTGCCGCTCCAGAAGAGCGCCTGCGATCGCTGCAGCAGACTCTTCAGCCGTCGGCGTCGCCCGATGCAAGTCTGATACTGCATACCAGCGCCCGACGCCGGCGGGCGGGGTGACGGCAGACAGAAGCGGTTTCCGATTTCGGCGCCTCCGGATGCCGTCGGCGGTGAAGGCCCGCACGGGCGCGAGGGTGTCGTTCGTCACCTCTCCGGCCCAGACGAGATCCCACAGTGCAGCGAGCGTGTCGGACGGATCCCCACCGCCGGCCGCGGCATACAGATCAGCGAAGAAGGAGGCACCGCTGGCGAGCCGGGCTCGGATAGCTTCGTGGACTGGTCCATCGGGTACATCGGATGTCACTGCCCAGTGGAGCAACGGAACCAATACCCGCGGGTACAGGGAGAGGGAGCCGTCGCGGTCGCCGATCGGCCCGCGTCCGATCCACACGGCCTCACCGGAAGCAAGCAGTTCATCGAGGCCGGAAACGACTCCTCGGTCGGCCAGGACATCCGTTTCGAGCGACGACGCGATGATTCGGGCACCGGCGAGGCGCTGAACAACAGCGAGGGGATCGGCGGTTCCGCGCGGTGATGCGGGCCCGGCTGCCTGCCAGCGTGGGAGGAACCGTGCGAGATCTCGCGGATCGACCGCTTCGACCTCGGAGCGCAGGCGAGCGAGACTTGCCCTCCGGACACGGCGAAGAACGTTCGTGTCGATCCACTCCGCATCCGTGCCACCCGGCCGGTATCCACCGGGGGCGACGCGCCCGGCAGCCTCTAGACGAGTGAGGATCTCGACGACGACGACAGGCGGAAGACCGAGTGCTGTCGCAGCCTCGGCGACGGTGAACGGACCGTGGGTGCGGGCGTATCGGCTCACGACGTCTCCGGCCGGGTCCTCGACGGAGGTGAGCAGTTCCTCCGGGGTCTCGGCGGGCGGACGTACGCCGAGGGCGTCGCGAAGGCGGGATAGGTCTTCCACGGCTGCGTGGCGATGCGAATCACCGATTCGCACCTCTGCGATGCGGGCCGACTCCGCCAACTCCTCGAGGAAGTCGTCCAGTTGGGATGGATCGTCTACACGCCCGCGTAGCTCCTCCGAGTCGAGTGGGCCGAGATGGAGGAGCAGGTCGTGGACTGCGTCGGCCGATTTCGCACGGCGGTCGGGTGTGACTCGCTGGAGGTCGAGTTCGACGTCGTGGATGGATTCAGCATCGAGAAGGTCGCGAAACTCCGGCTCCCCGAGGAGGTCGGCGAGGAGCGCTCGATCGAGCGAGAGAGCGGCAGCTCGGCGCTCAGCGCTCGGTGCGTCGTAGTCGTACATGAACGATGCCACGAAGTCGAACGTGAGTGAAGACGCAAACGGGCTCGGAGCGGGCAGATCGAGTTCGACAAGAGCCGTCCGGCGCTGCTCGATGTCTCCGAGAACCTCCTTGAGTGCCGGCACATCGAAGTGATCCTGGAGGATCTCGCGGTAGGTTTCGAGGATCACCGGGAACGATCCATGGTTGCGTGCAACTTCGAGCAGGTTGGCAGCCTTTCGCCGTTGGAGCCACAGCGGGGTGCGAGTGCCGGGCCGACGGCGCGGGAGGAGGAGGGCACGCGCCGCTGCCTCCCGAAATGTAGCGGCGAACAGGGCCGAATCCGCGACCTCGATGAGAAGGAGCGCCTCGAGATCCTCCGGGTCGAGGAGGAGCTGACTTGTCGCAGGGGGTTCATCCGCGTCGGGGAAGCGGAACAGAATCCCGTCGTCTGCCCAGATGAGGTCGACGTCGGTGTGCCGGGATTCCCGGTAGCGCCGGCGAGCCGCGAGAGCCCATGGTGCGTGGACACGCGCACCGAACGGACTGAGTACGGCAACGCGCCAATCTCCGATCTCGTCCCGGAACCGTTCCACCACGATGGTGCGATCGGAAGGCACCGTGCCGGTTGCGTCTCGCTCATCGCCAATGAACGCTGCCAGGTTCTGAGCAGCCCACGTATCGAGGTGATACTCGGACTCGAGAATCTCGGTGGCTTCGGCTTGCTCTAAGCCACCGATGCGGCGGGTGAATGCCCCGATGGCGCGGCCGAGTTCGAGGGGGCGGCCGGCGGTGTCACCGTGCCAGAACGGCATCTTGCCTGCGCCGCTCCCGGGGGCAGGTGTGACGACGACTCGATCCTGGGTGATCTGGTCGACCCTCCACGTCGACGAGCCGAGCACGAATCGGTCACCGACACGGCTCTCGAAGACCATCTCCTCGTCGAGTTCGCCAACGCGGGTGCCGTTCGGCAGGGTCACCCGATAAAGCCCGCGATCGGGGATCGTGCCGGGGTTCGTGACTGCCAGGATGCGCGCGTTGCTGCGACCTGCGACGGTGTCGGCGACACGATCCCACACAATTCTCGGTCGAAGCTCCGCGAACTCGTCCGACGGGTACCGCCCGGCGAGCATGTCGAGCACCGATTCGAACACCGGTCGCGTGAGATCGCGATACGGGGTGGCGCGCCGGATGAGGTCGAAGAGGGCGTCGACGGCAAGCGTCGCATCAGCAACAATCGCAACGATTTGTTGCGCCAGCACGTCGAGCGGGCTCTGCGGGATACGGGTTGACTCGATCTCACCGTTGTAGATCCGCTCGACTACGACGGCCGCCTCGAGCAGATCACCACGGTGTTTGGGGAAGACCTTCGCGACACTGGTAGCCCCAACTTGGTGTCCGGCTCTTCCAACACGCTGCAAACCGCTCGCCACCGACGGCGGAGCTTCGACGAGAACGACGAGATCGACGGCCGCCATGTCGATTCCGAGTTCGAGGGTGGATGTGGCGACAACACCGCGCAGGTGGCCGCTCTTGAGCCGATTCTCGATCTCAGTTCGCTGCTCGCGGGAGACCGAACCGTGATGGGATCGCACAACTTCCTTGCCTGCGAGTCGATTCAGCTCCCCGGCGAGTCGTTCGGCGAGACCGCGTGAATTGACGAAGAAGATCGTGGAGCGGTGTTCGGTGAGTAGCTGATGGAGTTGTGGATACACCGCAGGCCAGATCGATCGTGTGGGCGGCTCCTCGCCATGTTGTGCTGCGGCGATTTCGGGTCGAGTTAAGTCGGGCACCGGAACGACGATCTCGAGATCGAGATTCCTGTTCCGAGGGGCGTCCACAATCGCGACAGGACGGGGCGTCCACCGACCACCTTCGATCTCGCCGCCACCGAGGAATTCCCCGATCGATTCGAGCGGGCGCTGCGTGGCCGACAGCCCTATCCGCTGCGGAGGGACTTCTGTGATTGCTGCGAGGCGCTCAAGGGAGATCGAGAGGTGGGAGCCCCGCTTCGTGCCTGCAACCGAGTGCACTTCGTCTACGATCACAGTTCGGATCGACGACAGAACCGACCGCATCTGAGAGGTGAGCATGAGGTAGAGACTCTCAGGCGTGGTGATCAGAATGTCGGGCGGGGTGCGCAGCATCGCTCTGCGTTCCGTCTGCGGCGTATCACCCGTTCGCATCGCGGTAGTGATGAGGGAGAGCGGCAGATCGATTCGCTCGGCTTCGGCCCGGATACCGGCGAGCGGCATACGCAGGTTCCGTTCCACGTCGTAGGCGAGGGCCTTCATCGGAGAGATGTAGAGCACCCGGCAGCGCTTGCCGGCGTCGGGAACTGGTTCGTTGGCGAGACCATCGATTGCCCATAGGAATGCCGCGATTGTCTTGCCGGATCCCGTAGGAGCATGGATGAGGGTGTGGCTGCCGGTCGCGATCGCGTCCCATCCGCGCCGCTGGGCTTCGGTCGGATCTGCGAATGTCTCCGTGAACCACCGACGGGTCGGCTCGGAGAATCGCTCGGTTGGCTGCATGTGCAGCAGGCTACCGAATGCGGACGCGCTCGAACCCTCACGGGGGAGTGGAGACTTCGCGGAATCGCTCAACCGCCCATATTTGCGCCGAAACCCTCAACCTGCACTTGAGGCGCGTGCAAACTACAAAATCGTCTTACACACGCCGTGGTGGGTAAGAACCGCCCATCATCGACGTGCAGTCGGTGGCATGGAATGCGGCCCGATCGGCGTGCGGGCAGGTCCGTCGCGGTGTTCGGAGAGGCCTGAACGCCCGTTTGTTCGGCGGGTCAGAGCGACGCAGCGCGCACGACGGCGGCAGCACGATCAGTGTCCACGGGATTGGTGGCGATGCCATCGATCTTCGTCGCGGAACCGATGATCGCCCCATCTCCGATCGAGAGAATCTCCGCGATGGTCGCTTCCGTGGCTCCCGAACCGACATAGACCGGGAGGTGGGAGTGTTCGGCGACGGAGCGGAGATCTTCGAGACTGGTGGGTGACCCGGTTCCCGCTCCCGAGACCACCACCGCGTCGGCGCCGGCTCGTTCGACCAGGTCGTTCGTGGCATCAATCAGCGACAAGCCGGCGGGTGCCGTGGCGTGTTTGACAAAGACGTCCGCGAGGATTGCGGTGCCGGGGCACAACTCGCGACGCGACCGTGCGATCTGTGCCGCACGGCCGACGATCGGTCCCTGGTCGGTATACATCATGCCGGGGAGGACGTTGACTCGGATGAATGACGTTTCGGTGGCCGCCGCGACGGCGAGTGCACCGAGGGCGTCATTACGGAGGACATTCACGCCGGTCGGCAGACCGGCCGAGGCGACCTCAGCGACGGCGAGAGCCATCGCGGCAATCGAGACTTTGGGCACGTCGTCGGCGAAGAAGGGTGCATCGCCGAAGTTCTCGACCATGATCCCGTCGTACCCTGCCTCGACGAGGGCCTGAGCATCCGTGTGGGCCCGTTCGAGGACGGTGTGCATGGAGCCAGCGAAACCGGGTGCGCCCGGGAGAGCCTCGAGGTGAACCATGCCGATCAGGCGGGGAAGCTGCACGATCTAGTAGGCCCGGGCGATTTCGAGTGCACGTTCGGCGGAGCTGCCAACCGCCTTCAACCCGGTCTCCGAGGCCGGTTGCCTGAGTACGACGACGCGGCACCAATCGGCAGCCATGCCGCGGATCACCTGATCGGTGTCCTCCGGACCGAACCGCCAAGCAGCGTATTTCGGCCCCATCAACTCAACACGGATTCCCTGCTCGGGGTAGGTCTCACCGGCTTGCTCGAACGCAAACGGGAGACTCTTCTGGCCGAGCCATGCGATGTGGCGAAGCCGCGGGGTGTCAGCGATCGGGTCTTCCTCATCCTCTTCGAGATCATCTTCCGGGATTGGGGTCATCCGGCCCAGAATTGCGACCTTGATGTCGATACCGTGGGCCCACGTCTCCATCAGCCGCATCGTTGCGAAACTACGTGCGCTCATCTCGCCGCATATCCACGGGATACGATCGGTCGCGAGCATGTGCGAAAGCGCATCAACGACGTCGGCGCGGCCGTGCCTCCACCACTCGATGACTTCTTGGTGGCGCTGGCCACGCCCCTCGGCCGGGCCCTTTGCGGTCCAGGCGTCGTAGTCGGTGATGTTCTCTTCGTCGATCCGCAACTGGCCCTGCTCGATGACTTCCGCGGCGAACCCCTCGACGTGTGCAAGATGGCTGACCTGATCCTGGATTGTCCAGCCCGGTGCAGGTGTTTTCTTCTTCCAGTCGCGCGTGGAAATCCCCTGGAGGAATTGGTCCAGGTGTTGTTCTTCGGCGACGAGGTCGGACAGGATCTCCCGCATCCACTGGATTCTACAGCCGCCGCGGTTACTGCGGTTCGCTCTGGGCGGACCTGTCCATCCCATTGAGATGGTCTATCAGACACCGAAGACGACCGAATTGCCGGCGATCGAATCGAAATCGCAGACGTGGCAGGTCGAGGAAGTCGTCGGAAGCGATCTCGGCGGGTGTTGGCCCGATCTTCGTGATTCGACCCGTCCGCACGATGTCTCCGAATTGGTCGTTGAGATCGTCGACGACGGCATTGCTCGGTTCGCTCTTGAGTCGGAGGATCAGGTCGCCTTCGACATACCTCTGCGAGTGATACACGGAGTAGAACGATCGGATCTCATCAATCGCCTCGTCGAGGTTGGTCGTCACGGTGAACAGATTGAGGTCGTCGGCGGCGATCATGCCCTGATCGACCAGCGTGTCGACGAATTCGGCCCACGGCCCCCAAAAACCGGTGCCGGGTGCCTCGAGCATGATGACCGGGTGAAGATCGGACTTGCCGGTCTGGATCAAGGTGAGGAGCTCAAACGACTCATCGAGGGTGCCGAAACCACCGGGGAAGAGGACAAATGCATCGGACTCTTTGATGAACGTGAGCTTGCGGGTGAAGAAGTACTTGTAGTTGATGAGGCGGCTCTCGTGGACGAAGGGATTGGCTCCATCTTCGAATGGGAGCCGGACGCTCACCCCAAACGAGAAGTCGCTCCCAGCGCCTCGGTTGCCGGCCTCCATGATGCCCGGACCTGCCCCGGTGACCACCATCCACCGGTACCGGTCGACCATCTGTCCAGCGAACGCCGCGGCGAGCTCGTAGTTTGGATCGTGGGGTTCCACCCGAGCTGAGCCGAACATCGTGACCTTGCGCACATCCCGGTAGTGCTGGAACACGAGAAAGGAGTAGCGCATCTCCTTGAGGGTGGCGTTCATTAGCTTGAGATCACCACGCTCGGTTCCGTCCCGCAGCATCTTCATCGACGTGACGACCATCTCACGGACGAGATCCTCGCCGTGGTCGGTCGTGGATTCCGCCACACGTTTGATGAGTGCGTCAACGGCCGCATCGATCTCGGGATCGCCAATGTCGTAAGGTCGCATCGAGGGCCAACCTAATCTCTGGCGTCATGATCCACGTGGTTTGGGACTGGAACGGCACCCTCGTTGAAGACCTACCGGTGGTCGTCGAGTCGGTGAATGCCGCTCTTGATGCGATTGGCGAGCCTCCGATCACCGAAGATGGCTATCGCGCGCACTTCACCAGGCCGGTCGAGCGATTCTACGAGCGACTCCTGAAGCGGTCGGTATCCTCCGAGGAGTGGGCCACCCTCGATCGCGTGTTCCACAACCAATATCGAGCGACGCTTGACCGTGTACCGCTTGCGACCGACGCCATGGCGGCAATCAATTCGGTAGTTGATCGCGGATGGAGCCAGTCGATTCTCTCCATGTGGTGGGAAGACGAACTCCTCGATGTGGTTGCGAGACGCGGTCTTGTCGACCACATGACACTGGTTCAGGGGAATCTGGACGATCCCGGCGGCGCGAAAGCGAACCACCTCTTGAGGCATGTCACTACCCTCGACCTCGATGTCGGGTCTGTCGTGATGATCGGCGATTCGCTTGATGACGCTGCGGCCGCCGGTGCCGTCGGAACCGCATGTGTCCTCTACGACGGCGGGTCACATCACCTTGATGACCTCGAAGACGTCGGAGTTCCCGTCGCTGGCTCGCTGGTCGACGCCGTGGAGATCGCTTCGCAACTCGAACGCTGATCGGCACGTGGGACCGGAGATGCGTTGGTCCGGTTACCGCCGAAAGCCTCTGCCGCTAGAGACTCCGGGCCCTAGATGAAGCCCGAATCGGTGGGTACGGTTCGAGTTGAACGCCACGAGCAGTGCAGGAGGCGCGTGCCATGGCAGACAAAGCCGCCGACCTTGCCGGACCCGGTATCGGTAACTACGAAGACCTGGCGATGGCTCTTCCCGACGACTACTCGTCCGCTCTGAGCCACCGCGAAACGATGGAAGCATTGTTTGCCGTCAAGAGCTACATCGAGGAGAACCTGTGCCGAGACCTCGGGCTGATGATGGTGCAGGTTCCTCTCATCGTCGACGAAGCCAGTGGTGTCAACGACTACCTCGATCGTGACGGATCACGAGGTCCCGTCGAGTTCCATATCAGCAACGACCGTGACATCAATCCAATCGAAGGGCAGATCGTCCAGGCCGCGACGAAGTGGAAACGTGTTGCGCTCGGCCAGTTCGGTATGCAGCCCGGCGAGGGAATCTGTACCGACATGAAGGCCGTCCGCAAGGACTACTTCCTCGACCACGACCACTCCGCCTATGTCGACCAGTGGGACTGGGAGAAGGTCATTCATCCTCGCGATCGGTCGCTGGAGTACATGACCGATACCGTCAAACGGATCTGGAAGGTGCTCTACGGTGCCTCCCAGCACGCCTTGGACCTGTTCCCTCAGCTCTACGACCCGCGATATCCGGAGATCCCGGAGGAGTTGCACTTCATCCATGCCGAGGATCTCCTCGCTCTTTATCCGGATCTGCCGCGCAAGCAGCGGGAGACCGCCATCCTTCAGGAGCATCCGGCCGTCTTCATCTACGGCATCGGATGGACACTCGACGACGGCTATCCGCACGAGATGCGCGCCGCCGACTACGACGACTGGGTCACGGAGACGGTGTCGGCGGACGGGCGGCCGATGCATGGGCTCAACGGAGACATACTCGTGTGGAACCCGGTTACAAAACGTCGGCACGAGCTGACGTCGATGGGTATCAGGGTCACCAAGGAGACGCTGCGGCAACAGCTCGAGATGACCGGGCAGCTGGACTTCCTGGAGCTTCCGTATCACAAGGCGATCATGAACGACGTGATCCCGCAGTCGATCGGAGGAGGCATCGGGCAGTCCCGGACCTACATGTATCTGCTCCGCAAGGCGCACCTTGGGGAGGTTTCGGTGACCGTGTGGCCGCAGATCCTCAAGGACCTGTGTGCGGAACGGAATATCTTCGTTCTCGAGTAGGCGAGGCGCTGCCGGTCGAACCTGTCCTGATGCGGCTGGGGGATCCGGAGCTATGTGGCCTGGGCGACGAGGAAGAAGCGGCTGAATGGCACCGTGGTTGTGCCGTCTGACTCCGCCGGGTAGGCCTCTCGGTACAGAGCCATACATCGTCGGGCAAATCGGTCTCGGTCTGTGGTGTCGAGACTGGCGAGGACGGGACGTAGCACGGATCCCGTGACCCAGGTCCAGACCGGGTCGTCACCGGTGAGTTTCTGGGAGTATGTCGTGCGCCATATGTCGACCGCGGCGGGCTGGATCCAGCGGGCGTACATCTCTGCCGGAGAGAGGCGGTCGCGGATGAGCGACGTCCTGGCCGCATCCGGCCACTCCCCGCTATCGAGCACGTCCGCTGGGATGCGGTGGGTCGGAGCGTCCCAGTTGTCCGGCATCTGCACGGCGAGGACTCCGTCGGCGACCAGGAACGATCGGAGCCGGCGGAACAGCACTTCATGGTCGTCGACCCAATGAAGCGCTGCGTTTGAGAAGACCAGATCAACAGGTTCGTCTGGCACCCACTTCTCAATGTCGCTGATCGTCCATGTGATCGATGGATGATCGCTGCGAGCGCGGTCGATCATCTCTTCAGACGAGTCGATCCCCGTGATATCCGCCTCAGGCCACCGTTGGGCAAGCAGTGCCGTGAGGTTCCCGGTTCCGCATCCGAGGTCGACGATCTGGCGAGCGTTGATATCAGGAGTTCGAGCGAGCAGTTCCACACCGGGACGCGAACGTTGATGGGTGAAGCGAAGGTAGCGGTCTGGATCCCATGACATCGTGCCAGAGTATCTGACCGGCCCTTGTGCCTGCGTCATAGACTCCCCGGTGGGCCGAGCACCGGACGCGTTGTGGAGGATTGGGGATGAACACCGAAGATGCCGGTGATCTTGCCCTCCTGGCTCGTGTCAGCTCAGATTTCGAGCTTCTCTGCACATCGATACGTGACCCTCAGTGGTCGTTGCCGACACCTTGCGCGGAGTGGAATCTCGAGCAGCTTGTCGACCATGTGATCGGCGGGAATCGCTTCACGATTCGGATTCTCGCCGGGGAATCTGCCGACGCTGCCATGGCGGAGACCGTGAGGTCGTTCGACGAGCGTCATGAAACGCCTGCCGCTGCCCTCGAGTCGATCAACGAGCAACTGTTGGCTTTCGACGAAGCCGGCGTGCTCGATGGGACTTTCCATCACGTTGCCGGCGAGTTGACCGGTAGGGAGGTGCTCCGAATCCGACTCCACGAATTGATCATCCACTCGTGGGACATCGCACAAGCTCTGGATCCACGGGCCTTCATCCGTGACGAATTCGTCGCATGGTCATTCGGCGAGATCTGCAAACCGGAGTCAAACACGGCTGAGCTCTTCGCCCTCGACACGGGAGCGCTGGAGGGCGAGCGATCCGAACGTGCCCTCCTCGCGGCGTTCAGGAGGAAGAAGTAGCAAGTCGTCAGTAGCAAGTAACAAGACTCGAGATTCGAGACATGAGACTGTCGGCCGGCTGTGTCTTCTGGTGCGGGCTCCCACGCGGTTCAGCTGCGGATGCGGGTCAAGTCCTGCCCATACCGGGAGCAGTGGAGGGGAAGATTCCGGGTCTTTCGGGTCTCGAGTCTTGTTAGCTACTCGGATGCGACCATTCCGCGCGCTCGAGCGTGTTCGAGCCAGGGTGGGCCGTGGATCGGTGGCCGCAACAGTCGGCGTCTCTGGGGTGGCGAGTTGGGGTCGATGGTGAAGCCTTGGCCGTGGATGGTGATGTGGTGGTGGAACCAGCACACGGTGGTGAGGTTCTCCGGATCGGTGTGGCCGCCATCGGCCCAGCGTTTGATGTGGTGGATCTGGAGGCGGTAGCGGCTGGTGCAGCCCGCGATCGTGCACATCGCACCATCACGAGCCAGGACGAACCGGCGCAGCCTCGGTGGGATGATGCGCCTGCGGCGTCCCATCGTGAGGGGGATACCGTCCGAAGTGCTGGCCGTGACCTCAACAATGCCGTCGCACAGGATCGCTTCGATCGTGGCTTTGCCGACCCGCGGTCCCGCTTCGACTGTCACGCCGGCCTCACCGTTCGACGCTGCCGCCTCAGTCGCGTCGACGAACACGGTCAACAACGGTGTCGACGTGTCGATCGTGGCGCCGTCACCACCAGACAGCGCGTCGAGGCTGATCGCCCACAACGCATCCGCATTCCGAGCTGCCCGCGACCTGGTGTCCGGTTCCGCCGGGAACGTGTCGGCTTTCGCTTCGAGCGCTGCGACCACAACACTTCCCGCTGTGCCGGGGAGCCGGCCATGCAGCCGCCACGCGGATTCGTCGAGGTTTGGCTCAGCAACCAGGTAGCGGTCGTTGAAGGCGCATTCCTCATCGATCCGGGTCATCCGGCGCCGTTTCGCCGCCACCTGACGAATCCCTGCAATGTCGAAGGCCGCCATTTCGTTCAGCAAGTCCAGGTTGTCGTCTCGCCCCGCAAACCGCCCCACCGCAACGGCCCGATCGAACCCGATCTCACCCGATGCGACCGCTTCTCGAACGTCGGGAAGGTCCTCGAGGCGATGCGTGGCGGCAACCAGGTCTCGTGCCGTCTCCGGCGCCACGTCGAGGCGCCCGGCAACCCACTCACGAAGCGACCGGCACCCCGCCGCCGTAGGCGCCTGGCGCCGATCAACCTCACGCAACAACACCATCTGTGTCGCGCGGATTCGAGCAATCTCAGTCTCACCGTGGAGCAACTGTTGCTCGATCACATCGATGGGGGCGGTCTCGATATCCATACCGGCAACGTATCAGGAGCCAGTGACAGAAACGCGTGATCTCGGGCAAGAAATCTCGAGCTTCTTGGATCGATGGCTGAGCGGTGAAATAGCCGAGGACCAGAACCGGACGGAGACAGACGCGCCACGGGCTGAACCAAGAATCCCGGTTCTCCGCCCTCTCGATGCCAGGTGGGGGATAGGGTTGGCTGGGCGCCGGTCCGGCGAAACGCGCGACGCACTACCAGGGAGCGGGCAAGAACGTGCCACCAGAGACCAAGTACGCGCGATCGGCGGACGGCGCGGTTGGATATCAGGTGTTTGGTGAGGGCCCGGTCGATCTCGTGTTCGTCACTCAGTGGGGAACGAACATCGACAACTATTGGGACGAACCGACT
>CBFDAN010000020.1:0-13856 GCA_965602815.1 uncultured bacterium | reverse complement strand
CGTGGCCCGCAATCGAGCGATCTTTGCCTCAACGCGAAGCATCTGCTGCTCGATCTGGTCGATGGTGGCGGTCTCAATATCCATACCCGCAACGTACCAAGGGGCAGTGACAGAAACGCGGCGTCGCAGACAACAATTCTCAGACTCTTCGGCGGTCGCGGTCTCTCGCCTGGCGACTCGCGAGTGACGGCTCCCTAGAACTCCGCGGCGCCCCACACGGGGATTTGGGCTCCGTCGATGACGGCGGAGCGGTGGCCGGTGAGGAAGTCGATGACGTTGGCGATCTCATCCGGCTTCGGCCAGTTCACGTAGTCGGCGTAGGGGAGCGCGGCCCTCGTGCGCTCGGTGTCGATCACCGATGGCATGAGCACGTTGCACGTGACATTCGTGTCTGATAGTTCCCTGGCGACCGATTTCGCAAGCGCGACAACACCGGCCTTGGCGACGTTGTAGGCCGCCTGTCCCGCTGGGGCATCGATGGCCTGACGGCTACCGAGCATGATGATCCGGCCCCACTCCTGTTCCCGCATGTGGGGAATCGCAGCGCGGACCGTGTTGAATGCCGATCGGAGATTCAGGTCGATCATGCGGTCGAACCGCACGTTGTCGGTCTCGTGGACGTCACGGCCGCCGGCCCAGCCGCCAACAAGGCACACCAGGACATTGAGTCCGCCAAAGGTGTCGACCGTCTCTTGGATGAAACGGTCCATCGCTGTTGGATCCACGGAATCGACACGTCGCAGGAGGAGTTGGTCCTCGTCGAGGTCAAATGTGCTCTCGAACCCAGCGGCCTGCTCGGGGATGATGTAGGTGATCCCAAGCTTGAAGTTCCGCTGGATGAGCAGGGGGACCAGTGCTCGGCCGACCGAGCCGGTGCCCCCCGTGACGATGGCGATATTCGATCCGGTCATGGGCCCACCATAGCCTTGCCAACCGGTGCCAGGGTGCCTCCTGGCCTCGCGGCCGTTCGTGGTGCTACGATGGCCGGAGCGCTACCCGGAGCTACCCAAGGAGTCAGCTGTGGCAGAGATCAAACTTGAGGATATTGGGAAGATCTACCCGGACGGGACCCGTGCGGTTGGTGAGGTCACATTGACCATCAAAGACAGCGAGTTCTTGGTTCTTGTGGGTCCGTCGGGGTGTGGCAAGTCGACGGTATTGCGGATGATTGCGGGTCTAGAGGAGATCTCTGAGGGGAAGATGTACATCGGCGACAAGCTGGTGAATGACGTCGCTCCCAAGGACCGCGATATCGCGATGGTGTTCCAGAACTATGCGTTGTATCCGCATATGACGGTGTTTGACAACATGGCGTTCGGGCTGAAGCTGCGTAAGACGCCCAAGGATGAGATCAAACGTCGCGTGGATGACGCTGCTGAAGTGCTAGAAATCACCGAGTTCTTGGATCGCAAGCCGAAGGCTCTGTCGGGTGGTCAAAGGCAGCGGGTCGCGATGGGTCGTGCGATTGTGCGTGAGCCGAAGGCGTTCCTGATGGATGAGCCGCTGTCAAATCTGGATGCGAAGCTGCGGGTGGCGATGCGTACCGAGTTGGGCAGGTTGCATCTGCGGTTGGGGACCACGACGGTGTATGTGACGCATGACCAGGTTGAGGCGATGACGTTGGGTCATCGCGTCGCCGTGTTGCAGGCGGTGACGGCGAAGCGTCCGTACAACTTGGCGCAGGTCGCTCCTCCCACCGAGTTGTTCAACAATCCGGCGAACCTGTTCGTGGCCGGGTTCATCGGCAGTCCGGCGATGAACATGGTGTACGCCGAGTTGGAGCAGGAGTCTGAGGGCCGGGTGTATGTGAAGTTCGCGGACAAACGGGTCTATGTCGAGGTGGCGGCGCTGCATTCCCATCCGGGTATCGAGGAGTACTACGGGAAGAAGATCGTGTTGGGGATCCGCCCTGGGTTGTTTGAAGATGCGCGTGCTGCTGAGACGCAAGCGCGTGAGCGGACGATCACGGTCAAGACGGATGTGAATGAGCTGTTGGGTTCTGAGTCGTATGTGCATTTCGGGATGGATGAAGCGCCCGTGATCACGCCTGATATTGAAGAGTTGTTGGCCGATACAGGGACCGACCCTGAGACGTTGGGTCACGAGACGCGGTTCACCGCTCGGGTGAGTCCTGATGTTCCGGTTCCAGACGGCTCCGAGATCGATCTCCTCATCGACACGTCGAAGCTGCACTTCTTCGACCTCGACACGTCAGACAAGATCGGCTACCACGCCTACGCCTAGACTCGTTCCGCCACCACAATCCCGACGGACCGCAGATCCTCGATCAACAACGCGCCGTCCGCGACGCTTGGCATCGAGCGAACACCACGCAGGCTGATCTCATCGCGGACAACCAGATCGATGAGCGCCGTTGCGGGAAACGCCGTGGTTCGTGCGAGGGCTGAGAATCGGCCGTCGTGGACATCCTCAATCTCGAGTACCCGGGTGGCTTCGTCCGTCTCGATCCACACCCGCACGAGTACGAGATCGGGTTCACCCCGCGGAAGCGTCTGGTTGAGAGCGTCGATCAGGACGGCCCGCGGGGATGGATCGCCTGATTCGGTGAACAGACCTATATCGCGGATCGCGGCGAAGATCCGACCGTGACCGGGGAAGCGAAGGGTCTTGTATTCCAGATCACCAACCGTGCCCTCACGATCGTGGCACATCGTCGATGTGCCGCCGGCCGTTGAGAACGCCTCAAGTGGTCCCCAGCCTTCCCACTCGACGGTTTCGAAGCGCGTGAGAGGTTCGACCGTGCGATATCGCCCGTCTTCTACGATCTCGCACGGCTCGGCGTACTCGTTGATCAGGCCGGCCGGGCTGAACGCCAACTGGTATCCGAGGACGCCGACTGGCTCCTGCGGGAGTGCTCCCACTCGCATCTGGACCGATTGAGCGAAGCCGGGGGTCGTGTCGATGAGAGACCCAGCCATGACGTTCGCCAAACCGGGGGCGAGGCCACAGTCGGGGATGACCAGGACGTTGGCTGCGGTGGCGGCGTCATCGAGGTCGCGCTGAGCGGCGACGACCGTCGGGTTGCCCCCGAAGTCGGCGTAGTGAGCGCCGGCCCGAATGGCCGACTCCGCAACCACAACTCCAAAGCGGTACGGGACCGCAGAAACCACGGCATCGAACCCGTCCAGCAGAGCGTCGAGTGCGGCGCGGTCGTCGACGTCGAGGTGGGCCGAGGTGGCTCGGTGGGCGGCAGCCACTGCCGCCGCAGCATCCCGGTCTGCGTCGGCCACCGTGACCGTGTGTCCCCGGCGAACGAGATCCCAGACCGCCGCCGAGCCGACGATTCCGGCTCCAAGTACCAACGTCTTGATCGGCATGCTGTTCTCCTCGGCGTTACGGCGTGAGTCGTTTGAACGTCTCAGCGCGATCGAGGCCAAACGGCTCTCCCGCCTCACGGAGTCGCCCATCGACGCGCTCGACAAAACGATCGCGGGCTGTTGCGGACGAGGCCGCGCTGCCCATGGTCGTCTCCGACTGCGATGTGTGGCACAACAGAGCCTCGACCTTGGCGTCGAACGCCCGGTCGTCGACCGTTTCGGCGTGATCGGGATCATCGGCAGACCAAAGCAGGATGGCCGACGGTCTGTGCGCCTCGAGCCCCTGTTCGGGGTAGAACCGTGGCTCTCGCGCAGCAACGACGGCATCGACGGAAAGGAAGCCGGTTGCTCGGTGATCCGGGTGAAGTTGGTACCGCTGCCAAGGATCGTGGGTGAGCACGACGTCAGGCCGGTGTGCGCGAATCAATGAGACCAACGCCTTTCGAAGCCCCGGTGTGTGCCGCAGTTCACCATCTGGCTGCCCGAGCCATGCGACACTTTCCACTCCGAGAACGGCTGCGGCAGACATCTGCTCGCTGCGTCGCTGAGCGACGAGGTCGGCATGGGCGATGCGTGAATCCCATGACCCCTTCGACCCGTCGGTCGTGATGACGATCGTTGCGTCTGCCCCGTTCGCGATCCACGTGAACAATGTTGCGCCGGCTCCGAACTCAGCGTCGTCGGGATGGGCCCCGATCGTCATCACCGATGCGGGTGTCGAGAGCGGGCCGGGTGTGATGGGCGGCTGGTCGTTGTGTTCGGTAGACATCGATGGCGGATCCTACTTGGGTGTGGTGCCTCGATCAGCTGTCAAGCCGTTCCTTCACCGGATCTGCTCGCCGGGCAGGTAGCCGAGACGGTGGAGCGCAGCGAGATCCCAGGGGCGGTCGAGATCGAGGGCGAGGCCCCGACGTAGAAGGATGGTCGTTTCACCTCGAGATGCGGATAGGTGACGTCGAAAGCTCCCGGGGCCGTAGCTGAACGGAATCGGGTCCTCTTTGCCGCCGATGAGTGAAGTCCCACCATCCCGAGAAGGAGCGATCACCGCGCCGCGGTCGGCGAGTTGGGCGGCCACAACTACATCGGCGGTCGTCAGCGCCGGCAAGTCCGCGTGGACGACCATCCAGGACCCAGAGACGGCGGCGACTCCTGCGAGCGCCGCCGCATTCAACCCACCCTCAAGCGGCTCCTCCACAACGCGCACCGCGTTCGCGGTTCCCCACGCGGCCACCCCAGGATCGCTCGAGACGACCAACGCCGGAACGCCCGCGCGGTCGATCGCTCCGAGCGTGTGCTCCGCGAGTCGGAGCATCAAGCCGGTTCTTGCCTTGTCGTCGAGGACCCGTGCGAGCCGTGTCAATCCGTCGAACGATCGAATGGGGACGATGGCTGAGACGGTCACGTGAAGTTCGGCGACCGGCCGATCAGATCGGCTGTGGCGATGTCGAGATTGACCATGGTACGGCGCGAGCCTACCGGTCCTCCGCCGTGCCTCTCCCGATTGTGCCACCTATAGTTGCCGGTACGGGAACGCCCCGAAATCGAAAGAGGGAGAAACCATGAAGCGTCCATTGGGTCTGCTGCTACTCATCCTTGCGCTCGCACTTGTCGCCGCCGCGTGCTCGTCGGGCGATGATGCTGCACTTGTTGCCGAGGGCAAGCTGACAGCGTGCTCGGAGTCTCCGTATGAACCGTTCGAGTTCGAGGACCCGGCGGCGCCCTCCGGCTACAGCGGCTTCGACATCGAGCTGATGGACGCGATCGCAACAGAGCTGGAGCTCGAGCTCGTTGTCGCCAACACGCCATTCGACGGCATCTGGCTGCAGCCGGCGGCCGGCGCGTGTGATGTTGTGGCGTCGGCCATGACGATCACCGAAGAGCGAGCCGAGAATGCCCTGTTCTCAGATCCGTACTTCAATGCCGCACAGTCCTTTAGGGTCACCGCCGCGAACGACGGCCTGACCCTTGCCGGGACCGACGGGATGAAGATCGGCGTTCAGACGGGAACGACCGGCGAGATATACGCCACGGAGAACAAGCCCGCAGGGGCCGAAACGGTTTCGTTCGACGAGGGTGCAGCGCTCTTCCTCGCACTCGAGTCCGGCACGGTTGACGCGATTCTGCAAGACCTCCCGGTCAACGGATATCGGGCAGTCCAGGACCCCAATTTCGCGGTCACCGAGACGTACGAGACCGACGAGCAGTACGGCTTCGGCATGTCGCTCGAGAACGAGGGTCTCGCCTCGCAGATCAACGATGCGCTGAAGGCGCTGAAGGACAGCGGCACCTACGGCGACCTCCACGAGAAGTACTTCGGTACGCGGGGCGAGTAGTCGTATTCAGGCCAACGATGATCGAGGGGACCCGCGAGGGTCCCCTCATCTCGTTATGCTCGCCGCATGGTGAATTGGTGGCGAGGACTCTCGAAGCGACGCAGGGTGCGGTTCTGGCGCGGCGTGTCGTACGTCGTGTTTGTTGTGCTGGTGGCGGCATTCTTGATCGCGGTCGACTGGTCGAGAGTGAAGGACACGATGTTCCGCCCGGATCTCATCGCCGACCAGTTCCCGGACATCCTGTTGATCGCCGCCAAGAACACAATCATCTACACCATCCTTGGATTCACCGGCGGCCTGATACTCGGCCTCGTGCTTGCTCTGATGAGGCTCTCACAATCCGCTCCGTTCCGCTGGGCCTCGGCGGTATACATCGACGTTGTCCGGGGGATTCCGCTCCTCGTGTGGATATTGCTGATCGGCCTCGGACTTCCGATCGCGCTCAGGATTCGGGTACCGACGACGTACGGGGCCGGCGCTCTGGCTCTTTCGCTCGTCATGGCCGCCTACATGGCAGAGACGATCCGGGCCGGTATCGAAGCGGTTGACCGGGGTCAGATGGAGGCCGCGCGGTCTCTCGGCATGAGTCACTCGAAGGCAATGATCTGGATCATCCTTCCGCAAGCCTTCCGACTCATGATTCCGCCGCTCACGAACGAGTTCATCCTCCTCTTGAAGGACACGTCGCTCGTGTCGGTGATCGGAGTGACGATCTCCACCAAGGAGCTGACGCGCTGGGGCCGCGACGGGGTGATCAATTCGGCCAACGCGACGCCGCTCGTTGTGGCCGGTCTGGTCTACCTGGCCTTGACCATCCCCATGACCCGCATCGTGGCCCGGGTCGAGAAGAAGGCGGCGCAGTCCAAATGACGAGCGCAATCGAGATCAAGGGTCTCCACAAGAGCTTCGGACAGTTGGAGGTTCTCCGGGGAATCGACTTCCGGGTGGCCATGGGTGAGGTGGTGTGCGTGATCGGCCCCTCGGGCTCAGGCAAATCCACGCTCCTGCGCTGTGTCAACCGACTCGAAGAGCCAACGAGTGGGACCATCCTCATCGAGGGCGAAGACATCACGGATCCCGACACCGATACGGATGCGGTCCGGCGGAAGATCGGCATCGTATTCCAACGGTTCAATCTCTTCAATCACATGAGCGTCCTCGACAACGTCACCATCGCCCAGCGCAAGGTGCTGGGTCGATCGAAGGAGGAGGCCGAGCGGATCGGACTCGAGAATCTCGAGAAGGTCGGAGTGGGGGAGAAGGTAGACGTATTCCCGCGCCGACTCTCCGGCGGACAGCAGCAGCGCGTCGCGATCGCCCGAGCACTCTCGATGGAACCGGACATGATGCTCTTCGACGAGGCAACGAGCGCCCTCGACCCCGAACTCGTCGGCGAGGTGCTCAGCGTGATGCGCACCCTGGCCGAAGAAGGGATGACAATGCTCGTTGTCACACACGAGATCGGATTTGCCAAGGGTGTGGCGGACCGAGTGGTGTTCATGGACGAAGGTGTGGTGGTGGAGGACGGGCCGCCGAGCAAGGTGCTGGTGGATCCGGACCACGATCGGACCCGCACATTCCTGCAGATGGTCCTCGAAGGCGAGTGATCCGGCTGCCCGGCGGATGGTCGGTACAGTGACGGCATGAGACGCAAGACCAAGATTGTCGCAACACTCGGACCCGCGATCGATTCCCTCGACGACGTGGCCTCCATGATTGAGGCTGGCTTGAACGTTGCCCGGTTCAACTTCTCGCACGGGACCAACGAGGAACACCTGCAGCGCCATCAGTGGGTCCGGGAAGCGTCGGCCGCGGCGGGAATCCCGGTCGCGACGATGCAGGACATCCAGGGACCCAAGATTCGAGTCGGCGTCTTCCCCGGCGGTTCGGTCGTGCTCGAACCCGGGTCCGAGGTCACGATTGCTCCGGGTGAGGGTGAGGGTGATGCTTCCCGGGTGTGCGTCGCCTATCTGGAGTACGTCGATCTCCGCCCAGGGTCGCCGATTCTTCTGTCGGACGGTCTGATCAGTCTCGAGGTGCTTTCGTCGACGGGCACGGAAGCTCGCGCCCGGGTGATCGGCGGCGGCATTCTTCGAGACCACAAGGGGGCCGCCTTTCCAGGATGCGACACGCGGGTTCCGGTTGTCACCGAGAAGGACGTGGCAGACCTCGCGTTCGGTCGTGAGGTGGGCTTCGATCTCGTAGCAGCGTCGTTCATCTCTTCGGGTGCCGACATCAGGGAGATCCGGAAACACATCAGGTACGCGCCGATCATTGCGAAGATCGAGTCGACGGTCGGCTATCGGAACCTCGACGACATCCTGACCGAAGCCGAAGGAGCGATGGTCGCCCGCGGCGATCTCGGTGTCGAGCTCAATCTCGAAAGCGTGCCTCGCGCCCAGACCGAGATCCTCGCGAAGACCAACGCCGCAGGGAAGATCACGATCACGGCCACCGAGATGCTGGAGTCGATGATCGCGAGTCCGCGCCCAACGAGGGCCGAGGTGACCGATGTCTACCGTTCCGTGCTCGACGGCACCGATGCTGTCATGCTGTCGGCGGAGTCGGCAATTGGCGCCTATCCGGTGGAAGCCGTCCGTGCCATGGACGTGATCAGCCGGGAGGCGGAACGGAGCCCCGAATTCGTGACGGCTCCGCATACGTCAATCCTCCAGGATCATTCCCCATACGTGTCTGTGGTCGCTCAGGCGGCCGTCGACACCGCAAATCGGCTTGATATCGAGACGATCGTGGCGTTCACCGAAAGCGGGACGACGGCACGTCTGCTCTCGAAGCACCGTCCGCGTGCCGACGTCTACGCATTCACGCCGCACGAATCCACCTACCGGCTCATGACGCTGTTCGGTTGCATCACGCCGCTCAAGTCTCCGCCCCACGAGTCAACCGACGAGATGCTGACCTTTGCCGAGGAGTACATGGTGGAGCACGGCATCGTCGAGAAGGGGGATACGACGGTCATGGTTGCCGGGATTCCACCGAACCTCCGGGCGTCAACAAACCTGATGAAGGTACACCGGGTCGGGGGCATGACCGGCGGAGCTCCCCTCCACTAGGAGCCGTGGCGCCGCCTCCAATCGCGGCCGCTCTAGACTCCGGCCCCCCATGCGAGGAGCAGACGTTGGGACAACCCATCGAGGAACTCGACCGAACGAGCGTTGGCGACGTTGCCATCTTCACCCTCGACCGGAACCTGACGAGTATGGCCACACGGTCTTTCGATGAAGCACCGGCGGCTCCGGACACCGATGACTTCGCCGCAGCGTTGGCCGGCCGGATCTTCGCCGCGGACTCGGAGGTCACTCGCGTGTATGCGGCATCAAACGCCGTCCAGGTGACCCGAACGGGCGGATGGGACGACGACGCGGAACTGGCTGTTGGCCCGGTGATTGCCGACCTCTACCGCTTCTACGGCTGACGTCAACTCAGCCATCCGTGTCCGGCGGCACCGTCGTTGGTGGCGTGGTGGTCGTCGGAGGCGCGACGTAGACGCCAACTCTCAGGGTCACGGTTGATCCAGGGTATGCCCAGGCACCACCGCCGGGATCCATCGATACGACGACGCCGTTCCTCGCCTCGCTGTCGACCGTCTCTTCAGTCTTGACGATCACGTAGCCGGCAGATGCCAGTTGTTCGAACGCGGCGTCGTACGAAGTGCCAACAACCGACGGCAGCTTCCCCGGACAGTTGACTGGTTCGCCGGTCTTCATGCAGGCATGTACCGAGATCTTCTCGTCCTGCGTGCGGTATCGCCACGTCCAGGTGCGCTCGCGCTCAACGGATCCGTCGGCTTGCTTGATGATGCGTGTCACACTTGTCGTGAACCCGTCCTTACCGATTTGAGTCCGTTGCTCCTCGCCTGGATTCAGCGTGAGTTCGGGATCCTCATTCTCGACGTAGACCGTCTCGTACTCTTCCGGGTTTGTATGCTCGCCCCACTCCGCCGTACACGTCTTGCCACCGTTGTTGCCGAAGAAATACACGGTGACCGTCGAGTCGGAGTATCGCGTTCGAACGATGACCGGCGCATCTGAGTTGTTGCGGAACTTCACGTCGGGACTCGGGTATCCCATCGTGGCTTCGATCACCTCGGGATACTTCGAGAAATACAGTGAGTGCGGCTGGTGCTCGATGTCTTCGTAGCACCCATAGAACACCGCGTTGTAGAGCGTCGTGGCGAACTGTGAAACGCCGCCTCCGACGTTGGCAGCGTGACCTTCGCACACAACCTCGCCACCGATGATGGCGCAGTCTTCGAGATATCCCTTCGCAAGGGTCCGCTGACCGACCACTTCATTGATTGAGAACGTCTCTCCTGGGAAGACAACCGTATCGTCGACGGCATCGGCCATGAGATGGATGTTGTGAACGCGATTCTCGCCGGGCGTATTCGTCGAGAATTTCGAGACGAGTCCCAGGGGTCCGTACGCCTCGGCTTCTTCGGTGGTGAGGCTAGGTTCGTCGCCCAGGGCAACGGGGAAGGGTCCAACACCCGCACCTGTTGCGGCCCTCATGAGCTCCGCCGTTACTCCTGGAACGTCCATCTTCGTCCCGTAGCGTGACGGGATAACTGACACGCTGCCCTCCGAGAGTGTCACGTTGAACTCGGCGCTCGCCGGCGGCAATTCAAACTCGCTTCGCTTGGGTTCGAGGAGATCGCGGACCACCGCTTCGTCGAGGAAGATATCGACTGCGACCGGGTTGACGCTGATCTCGGTATAGACGGCACGAGCGATCTCATCCTTGGTGAACGCCATCGAGAACTCGATGTCATCGTTGGTGAGGGTGACGTCCGAGGCAATGATCCGGCGGACCTGTGCCGCGGCCGCGTCGACGTCTGAATCGGTCACGATGGGCTGGTGGTCCGTGACCGGAAGGCGTGCCTCTCGGTCATCCAGAGCAGAGAGCCTCTCGGCAACGATCTCGACCCCCGACTCGATCTCGAGGCGCTCACCGGCTTGCGGGTATTCAACGACCACGTCACCCTCGACCACCGAGACGGCGCCTTCGTACGCGGGATTCGGGATGGCCGCGTCCTGCCATATCGCGAGTTGATCGCTGATTGCCGCGCGATCCATCGTGACCGGCAAAGGGACATCGACGGTCTCGTTGAAACCACCGAGCCATGCGAAGAAACGGCTCACCGACCCGCCATCAGAACGCTGATTGATGGCTTCGCTCACGGCGGCCTCTTCATCTACCTCGACGCCGACCGATGTCGGATCGAGTTGGAAGGAGTGATCGTTCACAGTGAAGATCGCAGGGGTCGTTTGAAGTTGACGTTCGTAGGCCTGAACCGTCAGCATCGCGTCGTCGTAGCTGAGTCCGCTGATGTCGATGCCCTCCACCGAGACGTTGCGTGGGACCTCACCTTCCGCGATCGACCGATCGACCCAGAACACCCCTGCAGGCAGGAGGAACAGAGCGATTGGGAGGAGGGCGAAGAGTACGACTCGTGGCTTCACGATGCGTTTCGGTGGCGATTCATATGCTGGTTGGGAGGGTACCGGAGCATGCCGATAAGCGGACTAGCTGTCGCCATCGTCGGGCGGTGTGTGGACGCCAACGGTGATCGTGATTGTGGTTCCAGGACGTTGAGATCCGCCTGGCGAACTCGAGATGACGACCCCATGCTGGGACACGTCGGCGACATCGGCGTAGGTCACGCTGACCGCGAATCCTGCGCTGCTGAGTGTTGCAACGGCATCGGCCTCGCTGAGGCCGTTGACCCCGGGCACTCCAACGGGGCAGGCGACGCCGCTTCCGGGAATGTCACACGGGTGTTTCTCAATCCTGCGGAAGGAGCCCCGGTAGCGATGGGTGTACGGTTCGCGAATCACCGTGCCGTCCGGCATGGTCATGATCCGCGTGACTGTGACACTCCAACCCTGCGAGCCCTTTGAGGCGGTGTGTTGGGTCCCAGGTGTCACGGCCGGGTTCGCCTCATAGACAACTTTGGGTTCGGTGTAGTTGAACCGTTCCGATCGTTCCTCCTCGCAATGGCGCCCGCCGTTGTTTCCATAGAACTTCACCGTGATCGTGCTATTGCCGTCGTAGGTGTTGCGGATGATGACCGGCGCATCCGTGTCGTTGCGGAACCGAACATCAGGCTGCGGGAAACCGAGGGTTGCTTCGCGACCCTCGGGGTAGCGAGAGATGTAGATGCTATGGGGGGTGTGTTCGAGGTCTTCGTAGCACCCGAAGAAGATTGCGTTGTAGATCGTCGTGCCGTACTGGCTGACCCCCCCGCCGACGTTTGCGGGCTCGTCGCAGCACGTGACTTCGCCGTTGATGATTGCGCCGTCTCGTTTGTAGCCCTTCGCCTCCGTCCGTTGACCGACGACCTCGTTGATCGAGAACTCCTCACCGGGCCAGACGACGTATCCGTCGATCGTGTCGGCCATGAGGTGAATGTTGTGTACCCGCTCGACGCCAGGCGTCTTTGTGGTGAACTCGGACACGAGGCCGAGAGGTCCGAACCCTTCCGCGTCGGCAGTGGTGAATTCGGGCTCGGTGCCCTCCGCGAACACGAGGGCACCGCTCGCCTCGCCCGACGTTGCAGCCTTGAGCAGCTCGACGGTGGCAGATTGGGGGTCGAGCGCAGTTCCGTTCTTCGATGGGATGATCGTGATTTCGTTGGTTTCGATATCGACCTCGAAACCGGCGTTGACCGGGGGCAGCTCCAGTTCGGCGCGATGCGGCTCGAGAATCTCGGCGACCCGATCGGCGTCGAGGGAGATGTCGACCCGGACCGCCGAATCCTCGACGATCTCCACGACCGTGGCGCTGCTGACCTCATCGGGCGTCACGGTGAGGACAACGTTGCGCTCCTCGTTGTACAGCAGGATCGGTCTCGAGACCATGCGGCGGAGTGTCGCAACGGCTTCGTCGATGTCGGCGACGGTGAGCTCGGGGATAGAATCGGTCAGAGGAAGCTCGGTGACCGGACGCTCGGGTTCGGCCAGGACTTGGTCGACGATTGCTGTTGCCCCCGGTCGGTCGATGCGTTGTCCGACCCGCGGGTATTCGAAGTTGATTTCGTCTCCAGCGATGGCGATGGAGCCCTCATACGCCGGGTTCTCGATCGCTTCCTGCTCCCAGTCCCGCAGATGAGCGTCAATCGCCTCATCATCGGCCGACACGGTGAGATCTAGGTCGACCTGCTCGGTGAATCCGCGAACCCACGGGACAAATCCGCTGATCACGCCCCCACTGCGCTGGTTCATCGCTGTGTCAACGGCCCCGTCGATATCCGCAATCAGACCGACGCTCGTCGGGTCGAGGTCGTATGTCGATCCGCCGACCACAAACGTTGCCTTCTCGTTCCTGAGATTGGTCTCGTAGGCCCGAACGACAACAACCGCCTCGTCTCGCGACAGTCCGCCCACATCGAGTCCTACCACGCTGACATTGCGCGGAACTTCACCGGCATTGGCGGTGCGATCAGTGAGGTAGACCGCGATCGGAAGGAGAAGAATCAGCGCGGGCACTGCGATTGAGGCGGCGATGCGAATACTGCGAGCGTTCATGCGATCCTTGAAGGCGGTGAGATCGCGGCGATTATAGGAACGCTCCCCGATAACGCTGCGTATCTGGCCGGGCTAGAACCTTTGTCCTGCAAGCATTTCTGACCTAGGATCACGACTCGTGATTCAGTTCCCGGAAGCCGCACCTGGTGAACCGCTCGTGGTGTCGGCAACACTCTTCGTGACGTACCAAACCTGCCCGATGCAGGCGCTTGGGCGGCTGCGTGGCGCCTATCCCGCGGATACCGTCGCCTCGTTCAGGGGATCGCTGGCGCACCGCATCTTCGCTCGCCATCTCGTATCCGGTCCGATCCCGGATGGTGACCTCCCGCGGGTCTGCCGGGAGGAGATCGGTGCGCCGGACGGCCACCTCAACATGAAACTTGGCCCACTCGAACTCAACCGACCATCACGGCTTGCCCCGGTTCTCGCCGAAGTGAGCGATCTGTATTCCCGATTCAAGCGGTTCCCGACAGACGGCTTCCGGTCGGCAGAGGTGAATCTCGAGGCGGACGTTGGCGGTGGTGTGGTCTTGCGCGGTCGGATTGACGCGATCTTCGAGAGTGAATCCGGCAAGCCGAGCATCGTCGACTGGAAGACCGGTTCGTGGCTCGGGGACGTCGAGCCTCAGCTTGCCTTCT
>CBFDAN010000019.1:0-13863 GCA_965602815.1 uncultured bacterium | reverse complement strand
CAGAGCCCCCTCTGCGACCGAGCCAAGCTCGGCCGCTTCTCCCCCACCAGCCGGTGGGGGAGACAGGGGTTGGGGCGCTCCGTTACTCAGCTGCCAATCCTCGCCTGTGGCCGAGCAGTCCCAACGCCCGGTCTATCACCGTCTCTGGATTGTCTCGGTAGATCGAGTGGCCGGTTCTTGGGACCGGTTCGAAAGTGAGGGTGGTGGCATCGATCCGGTGACGAGCGAAGTCGTCTGCTGTGTAGAGAGGTTCGTCATCGGCTCCGAGGATGTGGACCGGTACAGCGATTGCAGCTAGCT
Organism: uncultured bacterium; assembly: GCA_965602815.1. Classification (GTDB taxonomy): domain Bacteria; phylum Actinomycetota; class Acidimicrobiia; order Spongiisociales; family UBA5794; genus JAHEEL01. Next base: position 13,563 of record CBFDAN010000019.1, on the reverse strand, counting down.
GCCCTCCGAGTCGCCAGTCGAGGTTGTCGTCGAATGTTCGGCGTATGACCTCCACGGATGTCGCCCGGAGGGACGCCCGCTTCCGTTCCGCATCGCGACGATTCCAGTGCGGATGGTCGGCCAGGATCTGTTCGACGGCTGGAGGAACGGCCACGTCAGCAACGATCGACGCATGGACCTCCTCCGCCGTGGTCCGGTCGAAGGTGATGGCCGGATCGATGAGCAGGTAGGCGGTGGCGAAATCCGGATCCTTGGATGCGGCCCAGACGGCTACGGCGCCGCCGAGCGAGTGACCGACGACCAGATCCCACGGCCCCGGGCACGTCTCGAGAACGTCCCCGCTGTAGGCATCGAGACTGTATTCGTCCGGATGGGCGCTCCCACCGTGACCGCGAAGGTCGGGCGCAGCCGCCGTGTACCCCGATGCCTCGAGGGCGGCGCCAACCCGCCACCAGACCGAACCTGCCGAGCTGAGCCCGTGGAGGAGCAGCACGCGTGGGGCTCCGGGTCCAAACCGGTGTACGTTCAGCTTCATGGGGATCGCCACTGTACTTTCTGCTGGAATGGCTGAACCTCTACGCTGCGCCCGTGACATTGATGCGAAGACTTGTTGGAACCGCCGGGCTGGGATGGGTGCTATGGAGACTGTTCGGCCCAGAGGTGGAACCTCGTTACGAGGGTGAACAAGAACGACCTCTCCATATCCCTGGTCGCACCGTCCCTGTGGGCGAGCAAGAGTTCTTCGTGCGCGAAGCTGGATCCGAATCGGCAGCACCGATTGTGCTCATCCACGGGTGGGGCTTCGACGGGGAGATGACGTACTACAAGCTCATCCCGCTCCTCGCTGAGCGCTATCGGGTGATCATCCCGGATCATCGGAACCACGGGAAATCGGATCGAATACGCGGACCCGTGGAAGTTGCCGACCTTGCTCTCGAGACCATCGGGGTCCTCGACGCACTCGGCTACGACGAGTTTGACGTGTTCGGCTATTCGCTGGGTGGCATGGCTGCTCAGGTTCTCGCGCATCAGCATCCGGAACGGGTACGGCGGTTGATCCTCGGCGGAACGGCCGCCTATCCGGTCGACCGCCTTCGTGTTCTCGCTCGCTTCCTCTTCTGGTTTGCCCGGGGGGTCGCGCGACTGTCGAAGAAGGAAGTTGTTGTCTTGACATATCGACTTCTCCTCCGCTCTGGGATCGTTGAGGCTCGACACGCCCGGTGGTTCTGGGCAGCAATGCTCAATCGCGATCCGACCCTCTACTACGAGTCTGGCAAGGCGGCGTGGAGGTTCGATTCACGGCCTTGGGTCGGCCGGATCCGAGTTCCGACGATGGTGATCATCCCGACCAGCGACCAGGTCGTTCCAACCAGGACCCAGTACGAACTGGCGGAACTCATCGGTGCGGACCGTGTGGTCGAGATCACCGGTGCCGGGCATGAATCGGTGCTCTCTCATCCCGAGGAGTACGCCGCCGCCGTTGAGTCATTCCTCACCGACGCCTGAGAGAGCCGATCGTCAACCGAGAGCGAATTCCGCGAGGGCCGAGGCCAGCGCTTGCGGGGCGTCGAGGATCACGTTGTGACCTGCACCGTCGATCGACATGTGGGTCCCCTGCGGGGCGGCCTCTGCCATTTCGGAGGCGAGTTGCGAGTAGACGGGGTCATCGGATCCTGAAACCGTAAGGAGCGGCGCTTCCAACTCGCCGAGGCGGTCACCGACATACGGCTGCGCTCCTTGCCCCAGACCGCGCAACGCTGCCGCCAGGCCGGATGCAGTGTTCACCGATCGCACCGACCGGTCCCATCGAGCGGTTTCATCGTCGAGGTGCGCCGTCCCCACTATCGGCCCGTCCAGCCACTCATCGAGGAAGGCATCCGCACCCACGGCTTCGATGTGGGTGGCGAGTGCTTCGTCCCGGGCGCGCCGCCGCTCCCGGGCCGTTTCTCCTGGGATTCCCGGCGAAGCCGAAACTAGAACGAGGCCCTCGACGAGATCGGGGTGTTCGAGAGCGGTGAGCAGCGCCATCCGCCCCCCTTGTGAGTAGCCGACCAACGGGACTGGCTGTCCGAACGATGCAAGCCAACGGGCGATCGCTCTCACGGTCGTCGGAACATCAACGGGCCGAAGATCGGTTTCTCCGTGCCCAGGCAAGTCGGCCGCCTGGATCTGGAGGGCATCGCCGCCCAACGGCTCGAACTGACCTCCGGTCAGCGTGAAGCCGTGAAGCGCGCCAACAAGGCGTCCGGTTCCGTAGATCCGGACGGCGAGTTCGGCGGGAGGCTGATCAGCCCTGATCCTCGACCGGAACTTCGACCGTCATCGCCTTGTAGATCTTGAACCCGATGGCAACCATGACGGCAACGACGATGAGTGTGAGAAGAGGTTTCTTCATGTCCTCATCATACCGAACAAGTGGCAGGTGATTGACCAAGCCTCGCTTGGGCTGGCGAACGACGGACCGGTAGCCTGCGGTTGTGGAAACCACCGCAAACGAACAGCAGAGCCGCTACCGCCTGCTCGCCTGGTCGGTGCTCGTCTTCAACGTCATCGTGATCCTCGGCGGATCGATCGTACGTGCGACGGGGTCGGGGGACGGCTGTGGAGCGTCATGGCCGACCTGTACCGATCGCATCTTCCCGTCGAATCCCGCCGCCGAGACCGTGATCGAGTTCAGTCATCGGGTCACGAGTGCTCTCGCCATTCTTGGCGTTCTTGCCCTCTACGTCCTGGCGCGCCACCTCTTCCCGAACGGTCATCGCGTGAGAAGAGCAGCGGGCGTGTCGCTCATCTTGATGGTGGTTGAGTCACTCCTGGGGGCGTCGCTCGTGATCTTCGGATGGGTCGATCAGGATGCCTCGATCGGCCGCATGATCGTGGTGCCCCTCCACCTCATCAACACGTACCTGCTGCTCGGGGCGTTGACGGTGACCGCGTGGTGGTCGTCCGGCCATCCCGGCCCGTCAAAGGCAGCCGATGGCCAAGAGCGCCGGCAACTCTTGATCGGGGCGGGCGGCTTGGTGTTGGTCGGAGCTATGGGGGCGCTCAACGCACTGAGCGACACGCTCTATCCGGCGGAGAGTTTCTTCTCCGGTGTCCAGCAGGAGCTCTCGGCGGATGCACCGTGGCTTGTGCAGCTCAGGGTTCTGCACCCAATCGTCGCCATGGCGGTCGGTTTCGGCGTGGCCTACCTCGTCATGCGCATGTCCGCTTCGTCTACCGATCGGACAAGACGTGTCTCCGCCTTAATCATCGGCCTGGTTGTTGTGCAGTTCTTCGCCGGGCTTGTCAACGTGATGCTGGCCACGCCGCTCGAGACTCAGGTCGTCCATCTTGCGATCGCCGACGCTATGTGGATTGCCTATGTGATCTTTGCTGCTGCTCTTCTGGGTGAACATCAGACGGCGGGGGAGCCGATCGGGAGGACAGCGTGAGCCAGTCCGTGCGGATCACCGATCCTCGTCGACCGGGTGCCGCGGCAATCGTACGCGCCTACGTGGAGCTCACAAAACCCCGGATTATCGAACTCCTCCTCACGACCACCCTTCCCGCCATGATCCTTGCCGACGGAGGATGGCCCGGCTGGGGGCTCGCCATCGCCACCCTTGTCGGCGGGACACTCTCCGCCGCCGGGGCCAACGTCATCAATCAGGTGATGGACGCCGACATCGATCGGGTCATGCGCCGGACCCGCGGTCGTCCGCTCCCGACGCACCGCGTCAGCGCGCAGTCGGCCATGATCTTCGGCATCGCCCTCGGCGTCGCCGGGTTCGTTTGGCTGCTCGTGACGACCAACCTCCTCGCCGCTGCGCTCTCGACAGTCGCCCTCCTGTTCTATGTCTTGGTCTACACGCTCTTGCTGAAGCGGACTTCCACGCAGAACATCGTGATCGGCGGGGCGGCGGGTGCGATGCCGCCACTCGTCGGGTGGGCTGCCGTCACCGGGACGCTTTCGGTCCCAGCCTGGGTGCTATTTGCGATCGTGTTCTTCTGGACACCACCACACTTCTGGGCGCTCGCCCTGCGGTATGACGAGGACTACCGGGCGGCCAGGATTCCGATGCTCCCGGGTGTCGTCGGTGCGTCGATGACAACGGACCACATTCTCCTCTACAGCTTCGTGACCGTCGGCGTCTCACTGCTGCTCGTCCCGTGGGTCGGATGGATCTACCTGGCTGCTGTTGTGGTGCTCGGCGCGTGGCTGATTGCCGGTGCGGTCCACCTTCGGGCGAATCCGGACATGGCGATGCGGTACTTCACCGCCACGAACGGCTACCTGGCCGGAGTGTTCCTCGCCGTCGCGATCGATGTGCTGGTGTTGGGATGATTGTGAAGTCGCCGGTTGCCAGTCGCCGGTTGCCAGTCGGAACCTCAGCCGTGGCCACATGAGCAGTGTGGACTTCTTCGGGGTTCTTGTCGGTTCGATCCTGGTGATCGCCGGTTTGATCGGAATTGTGGTGCGTGATCTCGGGACTCATCCAGAGCGAAGACTTGTTGGGCCGATCCGGGACGGCGTGGAGGTGTTGCTTCCGCTCGTCGGTGCCGTTGTTCTTGTTGTTTCGGTCTGGATCTCTGTTTCCTGACCGACCAAACCGATGCGCATTGACCAGCACGGCTTTACTGCCGGCGGGCAGCGCAGTACGCTGCCGTCCGTGACCGCACGCTATCGATTTCCGTACCAGTTCGCCGGGCCTTGCGCCCGGGTCGACGTGATACGGCGGTAGCGGCACCACACACCAACACACCCCCACGGAGACCCGGAGCCAAGGCTCCGGGTCTTGTGGTTCCCGGAGCCCTCCGACAAGGAGGAACCATGCCAGAACAACCAATCCTCAAGAGCCATCGACGACCCGGCATCGAGACGACCGTCGTTTCGGTAGGGACCGTCAAATTCGGTGACGGTTCCTACCCAGTCATCGCTGGTCCCATGGCGGTCGAGAGCGAGGATCAGATCCTTGCCGCTGCCCGACTCGTTGCGGAGAACGGCGGTTCGATCCTGCGCGCCGGGACATATCTCGCAGGGTCTTCCCCGTATGCCTACCGCGGTCTCGGAGGCGAGGCGTTGTGGATGCTCGAGCACGCCGGCCGAGAGACGCGTCTGCCGGTGAGTACTGAGGTGCTCGAACCGGATCACATCGATGTTGTGGCCGAACACGTTGACGTCATCGAGGTCGGCCCAGACAACATGCAGAACTTCGTGCTCCTCCGTGCTGTCGGAGCGACGAACCGGCCGGTCATTATCCATCGAGCCTCCGCGGCGACGATCGACGAGTGGCTCCTCGCGGCCGAATACGTGCTTGACGCGGGCAACGAGGCTGTGGTGCTCTGCGAGCGCGGGAGCCGTGGATTCGATCCGCGGACCACTGACACGCTCGATATCTCCGCGATTCCGACTGTTCAGCGTATGTCTCACCTCCCGGTGATCGTCGACCCGTCCCCGACCGCCGGTCACCCCGAACTCGTGCAGCCGTTGGCGCTTGCAGCGCGGAGCGCCGGTGCAGACGGGCTCATGGTGCCATTCCACGCTGATCCGTCGGGTGCACTCGCCGGCAACGGATCGCATCTCGATCCGGAACGGTTCTCGGCGTTGATGGATGCGCTTGGTATCCCGTCGCTGCGCGACGAAATCGACCGGATCGACCGGCAGGTGATCCGTCTCCTCGGTCGACGGCTGCGCAGCTCGATCGACATCGCGAAGATCAAGGCGGCGCGTGAACTCGCCATGCGGTCTCCCGATCGAGAAGCCGAGCTGATTGCCGAGATGCGCCAGGACGCCGAAGCCGTGGGCATGGACCCGGGCTACGCAGAAGAACTCATGGATGTGGTGCTTCGTCACAGCCGGGCCGCGCAGGCCGATGCCGTCGGACGCGCTGAGGAATCCGACGCTGGGTAGCGTTGACGGCATGGAATTGACCGAGACCGGGACTGACGGGGTGACCCGATGCAATTGGGGCAACGGGACCGCCGAATACGCCGCCTATCACGATGATGAGTGGGGCCGGCCCGTCGATGACGACCAACGACTGTTCGAGAAACTCAGTCTTGAGGGATTCCAGTCCGGGCTGTCCTGGATCACGATCCTCAGGAAACGAGCATCTTTCCGCGAAGTGTTCGCCGGTTTCGACATCGAACGCGTCGCTCGATTCGACGAGGAGGACATACGGCGGATGCTCGGCGACGCGCGGATCGTTCGCCACGAAGGCAAGATTCGATCAGCGATCAACAACGCACATCGTTCGCTCGACGTTGTGGATGAGATGGGCTCCTTCGGCGCTCTGGTCTGGTCGTTTGAACCCCCGCCGGCTCCGCCGATGCACGCAGCGACTACTCCCGAGTCGGTGGCTTTGGCGAAGGAGTTGAAGCGGCGAGGGTTCACCTTCGTGGGTCCAACCACGGCCTACGCCTTCATGCAGAGCATGGGGATTGTGAACGACCACGCGGAGGCGTGCGCGGTGCGTGACGCGGTGGAAGCGGACAGGGCAAGGTTCGTACGGCCGCAGCCTCGGTGAGCTGGGAGTCTCCGCCCTGAGTCGGTCGCCGGCAGGACCCGAGACATGAGACGCGAGACCCGAGACGAGTCTCCAATCTCATGTCTCATGTCTTCTGTCTAGGTTCTCACTCGGCCTTCGCCGACCTTCCCATGAGGAGCGCGATTGCTTCCGGGACCGACGCGTCTTCGTAGAGCACTCGACCGACCTGCTCGGCGATCGGCATTTCGACTTCGTAGCGTTCGGCGAGGGACAGAATCCCACTCGTTGACTTGACCCCTTCGGCGACCATATTCATCTCCGAGACGATCTCATCGATGGTCTTCCCCAACCCGAGGCCGAGCCCGACCCGATGGTTGCGACTCTCCGTGGACATACACGTGGCGATGAGGTCGCCCATTCCCGCGAGGCCCGCGAAGGTCGGCGTGCGTCCGCCCATGGCCACGCCGAGCCGCGCCATCTCGACGAGTGCCCGGGTCATCAGCATCGAGACGGTGTTGAGGCCAAATCCGAGGCCTTCCGCCATGCCGGCGGCGAGCGCCATCACGTTCTTGAGGGCACCAGCGCTTTCGGCGCCGATTACGTCGCTATTGGTATAGACCCGGAAACGCGGGCCCATGAACAGCGCCTGCATCTCGGCAGACGTTTCCTCATCTTCCATTGCGACGACGGTCGCGGCGGGCTGGCCGGCCATGATCTCTCGTGCAAGGTTCGGGCCGGTGAGGGCCCCGATATGTGAGCGATCGTGATCGCGAAGCACGTCGGAGGTGACCTCGGTCATGCGCATCAGCGTCGACTGTTCGATGCCTTTGGTGAGGGAGAGAATCGGCATCTCAGGAGCGAGCAGCGGTGCGGCCTGCTCGAGAACAGACCGATAGCCGTGTGATGGCACACCCATGACGAGGACGTCGGCTCCGTCGATAGCCCGCTCGACGTTTGTCGTGGCAGCGAGCTCGGGAGGCAGCTCGAAACCCGGGAGGTAGTCGGGGTTGGTACCGCCGTTGATGTGTTCTGCCAATTCGACCCTGCGTGCCCACAGGGTGGTCTCGCACTTCGGGGCGAGCATCGCCGCGACCGTTGTCCCCCAGGATCCGGCACCGATGACTGCAACCTTCATACTTGCTCCTCTCCCGGACACAGGGTACGACAACGCGACGATCCCGTCCCGGGTGCTTGCTTTTCGGTCGGCACCCGGCGACGCTGCCCGCAACACATACGTGGCGAGAGCGAGGCCCCTTGACGACCACGAACTACGTACTCGATACCTGCGTTCTCCTGGCCGACCCACATGCCCCGCTCCGTTTCGATGAACACCACGTGGTGCTTCCTCTCGTCGTAGTTGAGGAACTTGATCGCCAGAAGACCCGCATGGACGAAGTCGGCGCCAACGCCCGGTCTGCGATCCGACTGTTGGAGGATCTCGGAGCATCTGAGCCGGGGGGCCTGGCAGCACCTACAACACTTCCGACCGGCGGATCGCTTCGGCTCGAAATCAACGGGATCAGCTCGGAACGCCTTCCGGAGATCCTCGACCCGAACACCTCAGATCATCGGATACTCGCGACGTGTCTGAACCTGGTGGATGACGGCGCCCGGACGATCCTCGTCACCAAAGACGCGGCGTTGCGTATCAAGGGCGCTCAGCTTGGCGTCACGGTTGAGGACTACCGAGGGGACACCGTGCCGGTCGATGAGTCGTATCGAGGAGTTGCCGAGATCGACGTGCCGGGCGAAACGGTCGACGAGCTCTTCGGGAACGGGAAGGCCAGTCTCGAAGACGTGGATCTTGTTGTGAACCAGTTCGTGGTGCTCCGCGGACCGGGATCGCAGTCGGGGCTGGGCCGAGTCGTCGACGACGGTGAACGAACCATCGTCACGAGGGTTCCAGGGAGCCGCCATGTGTTTGGCGTCGAATCCAAAAACATGCGACAGGCGTTTGCTCTTGATCTGCTCATGGACCCCGATGTCGCGGCCGTTTCGGTGATGGGGATGGCCGGAACCGGCAAGACGTTTCTTGCGCTCGCCGCCGCGCTCGAGCAGGTGCTCGAACTGGGTCGATATCGCAGGGTCTCGGTCTACCGACCGCTGGTCGCCGTCGGTCGTCAGGAGGTGGGTTTCCTGCCAGGTGACTTGACCGACAAGCTCGAACCGTGGATGGCCGCCGTGCACGACAATCTCTACGCGCTGTTCTCTCAGGCCGAGGGATCACCCAGAGATGCCGTCGAGGAGTTGTTCGAACGCGACGTGCTTGAGATGGCCGCCGTTACCTATCTGCGGGGCCGCTCGATCACGGGCGAACTCGTCATCGTCGATGAGGCCCAGAACCTCGAATTGCCGACTCTGAAGGTGATCCTGACACGGATGGGCGCCGACTCGAAGGTGGTGTTCTGCGGGGACCTCACACAGGTTGATAATCCCTACGTCTCTCCGTTCGGTGGCCTCGCGGCGATGATCGAGAAATTCAAGGGCAATCCGCTGTTCGGCCACGTGACGCTCGATCGCACGGTGCGAAGCCCACTCGCCGAATACGCCGCGAACATCCTCTGACGGCTATTCGTCCCTGAGATACGGGCTGACCCGTTCAGCCGCAGCCGCAGGCAGGCGGACCTTGATTTCGGTGCCGTCTTCTGCGTGGTGCTCCTCGAGGACCTCGCCGGTTTCGTGGAGCGAAGCGACGAGGTCACCCCGGTCGTACGGGATCAGAAGATCCGCGGTGACGGTCACGGCATCGAGCCCATCGATGATTGCTGCCGTCACGGCTTCGATGTTCTCCCCGGTGAGCGCCGAAGCGGCGACCGAGCCGTCGTAGACCGTGAGGAGCCGCCGAACCACCGCAGATTCTGCGACGTCGATCTTGTTGAACACGAGGATCTCAGGGAGGTCGGCGGCGTCGATCTCGGTCAGGACTTCGCGAACGGCGCTGATCTGGCCGTCGGGATCCGGATCCGACGCATCAACGACATGCACGAGAAGATCGGCGTCCGCCGCCTCGTCGAGCGTTGATCGAAAGGCCTCGACGAGTTCGTGGGGGAGACGGCGAACGAAGCCGACGGTGTCGGACATCAACGCCCGGTGCCCGTCGGGCAGGTCGAGCCTCCTTACCGTGGAGCCCAGAGTCGCGAAGAGGCGGTCCTCGACGAGCACATCGGCCTCCGTGAGCCGGTTGAAGAGAGTCGACTTCCCGGCGTTTGTGTAGCCGACGATCGCAGCGACGGGCAGTCCGGACCGCTTGCGTGACTTGGCTCTCGTGTCCCGAGACCGGGCGGCTTCCTTGAGCTCACGCTCGATCTTGGAGACACGCTCGAGGATCCGCCGACGATCAGTCTCGAGTTTGGTCTCACCGGGGCCACGGGTTCCGATACCAGCACCGAGACGGGACAACTCGACGCCTTTGCCGCGAAGCCGGGGGAGCCGGTAGCGGTGCTGGGCAAGCTCTACCTGGAGCCGCCCTTCGTGGGTGTGGGCGTGCTGGGCGAAGATATCGAGGATGAGGGCCACTCGATCGACGACGTCGCACTGGAACGCCTGATGGAGGTTGCGTTGCTGGGCCGGCGACAGTTCGTTGTCGAACACGACGACGTCGATGTCGAGCATGTGCGACTCTGCGACCAGCTCGGAAAGCTTCCCCTTGCCGATGAAGGTTGCCGCGTCGGGACGGTCCCGGCGCACGAGCACGGCTTCGACCGGCTCGGACCCGGCTGTGTCGGTGAGGAGTTCGAGTTCCACGAGGCTGCGCTCTCCCTCAGCAGCCTTGCTCCCATCTCGCACCATTCCGACGAGCAACGCGCGCTGCCGCACGACATCGAGGTCGGTGACCGACGCCGTGAGGCGCCGCCTGCTGCGAGCAACATGTGATCGGGAGTCGTCGGTCATAGGGGGAGTATGGCGTTTCGCCCGGAGCAACGGCAGGCCGGAGATCGGAGACATGAGATCTGAGATCCGAGACCTGAGACCCAGGACCCGGCTCCAGTCTCTTGTCTCATGTCTCTTGTCCCCCACCTGGCGGCGGGGGAGACGAAGATCGGTGAAGCCCTTGCGCTTATTGACCTCTCCGGCCTATCTTTCGTCGGCCCCGGCGTTCGGCCGGGGTTCCTGGTTATCCAGGGCAATCGATAACCAGGGCATCACTTGGAGGTAACAACCATGAAAAAGTGGAGACTTTGGCAGATCGCGGCAATGGTGCTGGCGATCGCCCTTATTGCTGCCGCGTGTAGCAGCGACGACGCTGACGATACAACGACGACGGCTGCGGCTGCCGAAACAACGACGACGGCTGCGGCCGAAACAACGACGACGGCTGCGGCGGAGACGACGACGACCTCGTCGACGGAAGCACCGATGGCCTACGAGCCGATTCCGATCACGATCGGCACCGTGCTTCCCCAGACCGGGCAGCTCGCGCCGATCATCGACGCACTCGAGAATCCAATCAAGATGGGTGCAGACGAGATCAACGCGGTCTCCGCAGGTCTTTTGACCGTCGAGTACGGGGACTCGGGCACCGATCCAAACGTGGCGTCGACAACCGTTGACAAGTACCTGACCGGCGAACATGCCGGGATCATCGGGGCCGCCGCCTCCGGAGTCTCGCTCTCGATTGTGGACAAGGTGCAGGGCAGCGAGGTAGCGATGTGCTCCGGTTCGAACACCGCCGCTGCGCTCAGCGCGTCTGACTACGACCCGTACTACAGCCGCACCGCTCCGTCGGACAACCTCCAGGGCCCGACACTCGCCGACGTGGTTGCCAACGATGCTCCTGCATCAGTGGCCATCCTGTGGCGAGCAGATGAGTACGGCAAGGGCTTCGGCGAACTTGTTGCCGCCGAGCTTGGTGACGTTGTTGTGCTCGCCGAGGGCTACGACTTCGCCGCCGGTTCATTCGCCACGGAGGCCCAGGCCGTCGTGGCCAGTGGCGCCGAGGCGCTCGTCATGATCACGTTCGAAGAGGGCGGGCAGCTCCTGCTCGACCTCGAAAGCGCAGGATTCGGCGGCCAGATCTATGTCGCAGACGGATTCAAGGACACCGTTAGCGGTGATCAGGTCGGTGGCAATGTTGCGCTGTTCGAGGACATCAAGGGCACGGCCCCTTCGGCGTCGCCGGCCAACGGCGAGGTGACGTTCGGTGCCAGGCTCGAGGCTGCGTTCCCGGGAACGGCAACCATCTTCTCCGCGCAGAAGTATGACTGTCTCATGACAACCGTACTCGCCGCTCAGGTAGCCCAGAGCGCCGACCCAGCCGTCTTCGTGGCGGAGATCGGCAACGTGACCAAGGGTGGAGAGAAGTGCTCGCTCTTCGAGGACTGCTTCGCCCTCATCATGGAAGGTGTCGACATCGACTATGACGGCGCATCCGGTCCGCTCGACTTCGGACCGAACAATGAGCCGGGGATCGGCACGTACGACCTCTTCATCTACACCGCGGAAGGTGAAGCCATCACGGTCGAGCAGATCGTCGCAGGCGGCTGACGCGACCGAGGACAACCAACCAACGTGGGGCCCGGCATTATTGCCCGGCCCCACACCTTTGTTAGATTACAGGCGACAGGTGTATAGCCGCTAGCTGCGCTAGTCCACCATTCCCAACCTACCCAAGTACAGGTCGATCACGCGTGGGTCGTGGAGTAGTTGACGGCCGGGTCCCGTGTGCGCGTTGCGACCTTGGTCGAGCACGTACGCACGATCTGCGATCTGAAGACAGCGTCGGGCGTTCTGCTCGACCATGACGATCGACACGCCGGAATCGGCGATGAGGCGGACGCGCTCGAAGACAAGGTCTTGATTCCCGGGGGAGAGGCCGGCAGATGGCTCGTCGAGCAGGAGAACCGAGGGATCCATCATCAGAGCTCGTCCGATGGCCACCATCTGGCGCTCACCTCCTGAGAGATACCCGGCGCGTTGGTCTGATCGATCGGCGAGGAGTGGGAAGATTCCCACGACAGCTGCCAGCCGTTCATCCCATGCCTTGGGGTCGAGGTAAAGACCCATGCGGAGATTGTCTTCCACCGTGAGCGACGGGAACACGTTGGCGCGCTGTGGCACGTAGCCGACGCCGAGGGCGACGAGCGTGTGCGCCGCGAGGTTTGAGATGTCTCGGCCCCGCAGCGTCACGAAGCCATCCCGAACGGTGACCAGACCGAAGATCGCCTTGATGAGGGTCGACTTGCCTGCTCCGTTCGGGCCGATGATCCCGACGAGTTCGCCGTCGTCGAGAGTCAGGTCGACGCCCCGGAGGATGTCGACCCCCGGGAGGTAGCCGGCGACAACGCCTTCGGCGACAAGGAGGTGTTTGGTCACGATGCGGCCTCCCCGTGGTGTTCGCCGAGGTAGGCGTCGATGACGGTCCGGTTCTGTGCGATTTCCTCAGGCCTTCCCTCGGCGATGACGCGCCCTTCGGCCATGACAACGACCCAATCGGAGATCTCTTGCACCACGTCCATATCGTGTTCAACGAATATCACCGTCTTCCCGCTGTCGCGCAACCCGGTGATGTGCGTGAGGAGAGACTGGGTGAGCGCTGGGTTCACACCGGCCATCGGCTCATCGAGCATCACGACTTCAGGATTCATCATCAGTGCACGCGCCATCTCGAGAAGCTTGCGCTGTCCGCCCGAGAGGCTGCCGGCAAACTCATCGGCCATATGCTCGAGCCCGAATCGTTCGAGGAGTTCGTTGGCGCGGGCTTCGTTGGCTTGCTCGGTGGCGTGCCACCCGCCGGTGAGTGCGCCCCAGAGCCCCTCGCCCTTGTTGTCCTTCGCTGCAACCAGCATGTTGTTCATCACCGTGAGTCGCGCGAGGGATCGGGTGAGCTGGAATGTCCGCACCATGCCGCGCCGCGCCACCTGGAAGGCGGCGATACCCACAAGTGGGCCGCCGTTGAGATGCCACTCGCCGAAGTCAGGAGTATCGAAGCCGGTGAGCAGATTGAACAGTGTGGTCTTGCCTGCGCCGTTGGGGCCGATAAGCGATGTCACCGTATGGCGCTGGATCTCGAGGTGTTTCACATCGACGGCACGCAGACCACCGAACGACCGCTGAAGGTCGTTGGCCACCAGCACGGGATCGGGTTTGTGGACCC
>CBFDAN010000018.1:0-13952 GCA_965602815.1 uncultured bacterium | reverse complement strand
TAGACCGGCAGATCGCGGCGACCGCTCGGGACCACTCTGTTCTCGCGGGCGGCCTTCGTTTCGAGCGCTGCAATCCAGACACCGCGTCGACGAAGGGGGTGTCGCGTCGGGAACGGACCTGATCGGATGCCCATTGCCGGATGACCGACCCTCGCGTAGGGTCGGCAAGAGCGACGATGAACTCCGGAGCAGCGGCCGCCCACAAAGTGGGCATCTCCGCTCCTGTGTGTCCACGGGAGTCCTCCCTCCGCGTTGCCGGGGGAATGGCTGTGACGGGGTCGACCAGAAGGGGAGGCGTGATGCAGCGAAAGATTGTGCTGGCGACCGCATTGATCGGGTTTGCCCTCGTGGCGGCGTCATGTGGTGCCGCGGCTGAGAAGCTGAGCGAGGAGGCCGTCGAGCGCGCTCTCGAGTCCAGCGGTGGCGGAGATGTTGAACTCGACGTGTCCGGCGATGGCGACGAGTTCAACATCAACGTCGAATCGGAGGACGGGACTTTTTCGGTCGGCTCGGACGTCGAGATCCCCAGTGGACTCCAGATCCCGGTCCCGGACGGCGGAAACGCGACCTCAGCCGGCACACAAGATGATGACGTGTACGCCTCGATCATGTACCCCATCGACCGCTACGACGAACTCGTTGCCTTCTACGACAACTGGACCTCGGGGACCGGGGACGAGTGGGATACCAGTACTGCATCGTTCGACATGGACGGGCAGACGCAACGCTCCGCAAGCTGGGCCGAGCCGGGTGTCGGGTCATACATCGCCGTCAACGACTGCTTCGACGTGTACGGAGACACCGATAGCGACACGCTGAACGCCGCGTGCGTGACGGTGAACGAGACGAAGTAGCGAGAAGGAATAAGCCAGACCCGAGATCCGAGATCCGAGATCCGAGATCCGAGACTCGAGAGTTCTGTCCCCCTCGTATCTTGTTTCTTCGTACTTGCTACTTCCTACTCTCCTCGATACGTCCACGAATCCACGACGTTCCCGCGCGTATCTTGCAGCATCACCGTGTCGCCGGTGTTGGACCAAATCGAGCGTCCTGCGCACCAGTGGACCGTGTCGGTCTGGTTGGTGCCGCATCCTGTTCTCACGGTGATGCTGCCACCGGGAGCGAGCGAGATACCGCCGAACACGAAGCGGTTCTGAGACGACTCGTCGCGAAGGGTCCACCCGGTGAGGTCGATGATGTCCTGGCCGTCGTTCGCAATCGTGATGTACTCGTCGTTGAGGCGTTCATCATCGGGGCCGGGAGGGTTGTGCTGCACCTCAACGATGCTCATCCCGGGCGTCGGCGGTGGGCCCCAGGCGTCCGCGGCCCCCATGCCCTAGCCAGCAACTAACGCGAGATTACCCCATTCGACCAATTTTTCGTTGTACCGATGGTCTCCCTGAAGTGTGACGACGTTTCCATCGGCGAGCATACGACCGTTGATGTTCTCACCACCTACGTAGACGTATCGCAAGAGACGACCGTATTGGTCGGTATCGCTGTCGGAACCGGCGACGAGAACGAGATTCTCGCCATCCAGGTATGCGACAAGTGCGCCGCGTGCGCGTTCACCGAAACACTCGTCCCCCTCGGGAGCGTTGATGCCGATCAGCCGTATCTCCGTCGTCCGACCCGTGATCACGACCTCGATCGAGTCACCATCGAACACGTAGGCGAGCGTCGCCCGGGTCCCCTCGGGGTCCGGCATCGGGCCGGGAGTGCTCGGAGACTCCGACGTGGCAGAGCACGCGGTGGCGATCGCAGCCAGGAGCACGATGAGAGCGATGCGCAGCATCGGCGGAACGGTACCGCGAATGCCGTCGACGTTGGCCGTTTCTCACACGTCTGCCGGCGTGTGAGCCGCGTACCTACGCGTTCGCGAGCGACAACTCCCGACGACTTGCCGTTACACAGCAGGCTTCCCTACAATCACGTCAGCGGCCCGGTATCGGGCTGCGTTTTCCCATGCAAAGACGTCGTTGATATCGACGGGTCCGGGTCACGCTCGGCCATCGTCGGTGTAGAGGTCACCCTTCGCTGCGGACACCCCGGTGTCCGCCTCGGTGACGCTCGGATGCGGCGTTCGACAGAACCGAACCGAGGCAGGATCACCACTGATGAAAGTATCAGCATCCGCCAAAAAGATGTGTGAGAAGTGTCGGGTCATCCGGCGCAACGGTCGCGTCTGGGTGATCTGCGAGAACCCGCGACACAAGCAGCGTCAGGGGTAGCGCACACATGGCAAGAATCGCTGGAGTAGACCTCCCGAGAGAGAAACGGGTCGAGATCGGCCTGACGTATATCTACGGCCTTGGGCGCACGAGATCACAACAGATCCTCGAAGCGCTCGAGATTTCGCCCGATACGAAGGTACGTGATCTGACCGACTCCGAAGTCGTCAAGGTCCGCCAGTTCATCGACGGCAACTACATCGTTGAGGGTGACCTTCGCCGCGAGGTCGCACAGAACATCAAGCGCAAGGTCGAGATCGGCAGCTACCAGGGAATCCGCCACCGTCGCGGCCTTCCCGTGCGAGGCCAGCGAACGCATACGAACGCTCGCACCCGTAAAGGTCGCCGTGCCCCGGTCGCAGGCAAGAAGAAGGTCACGAAGTAATGGCGAAGCAGACACCACGGGCGCGCCGCAAGACCCGCCGGACTATCACCCACGGTCAGGCGCACATTCGGGCGAGCTTCAACAACACGATCATCACGATCACAGACCAGAAGGGCGAGGTCGTCGGTTGGTCATCCGGCGGTTCCGTCGGTTTCAAGGGTTCCCGCAAGTCGACGCCCTATGCCGCCCAGGTGGCCGCCGAGCAGGCCGCCCGCAAGGTCGGCGAGATGGGGATTCGCAAGCTCGATGTCATCGTCCGTGGCTCCGGCTCCGGGCGTGAAACCGCGATTCGTACGCTCCAGAACATGGGGATCGAAGTCACCGGGATCAAGGACGTAACACCGGTGCCGTTCAACGGATGCCGCCCGAAGAAGCGGAGGATGCGTTAGAGATGGCTCGCTACACCGGACCGAGGACGAAGGTAAGCCGCAGGGCTCGTCAACTCCTCGATGAGAACAAAGCGAAGTACTTCGACCGGCGGCCGTATCCGCCGGGAGAGCACGGCCGTGGCCGCATTCGCGAATCCCAGTACCTGGTTCAGCTCCGCGAGAAGCAGAAGCTGCGCTTCATGTACGGCGTGCTCGAGAAACAGTTCCGCCGCTACTACAAGGAAGCCGCTCGCCAATCCGGGATTACGGGCACCGTCCTTCTCCAGATCCTCGAGAGCCGTCTCGACAACGTCGTATACCGCTCCGGACTGGCGTCGACTCGTCCGCAGGCACGGCAACTCGTCAATCACGGTCATTTCCTCGTCAACGACAAGCGGGTTGATATTCCGTCGTACCAGGTCCGGAAGGACGATGTTGTCTCCGTCAAGGAACGGAGCCTCGAGATTCTTCCGATCATGATTGCCATCGACACGGGTGACCGGACCGTCCCCGAGTGGATAGACGTCAACGCCGAGGAACGCACGATCACCATCCAGGATCTGCCCAGCCGGGAGCAGATCGACACCCAGATCCAAGAACAGCTCGTCGTCGAGTTGTACTCCAAGTAGTAGTCCCCAAACGCGAAAGGGGAGTCTCTCCGTGCTGATCACGCAGCGGCCCACCATCGAAGAAGAAAGCGTTATCGAAACTCGTTCACGGTTCATCGTTGAACCGCTGGAGCCTGGTTTCGGCTACACGCTCGGAAACACAATGCGGCGTACGCTGCTGTCCCGGATACCGGGCGCGGCGATCACATCCGTTCGTATCGAAGGCGTCCAGCATGAGTTCTCGACGATCGAGGGCGTCGTCGAAGACGTTGTTGACTTCATCCTGAACCTCAAGCAGGTCGTGCTTCGCATCGACGCCGAAGGTCCGCAGACCCTCTACTTGTCCTCTCAGGGCAAGGGCGAAGTCACCGCAGGTGACATCCAGGCGCCTGCTGGTGTGGAGGTCGTCAACACCGACCACCACCTGGCGACGTTGTCGGCCTCAGCGAAGCTCGAGGTCGAGATGGGAGCCGGACGTGGCGTCGGCTACCGAAGCGCGGACAAGAACAAGACCTCAGACGCAATCGGTGTGATGCCGATCGACTCGATCTACTCTCCGGTGCGCAAGGTCGCGTATCGCGTGGAGAGCACCCAGGTCGGTCAGATGACCGACTTCGACAAGCTCATCCTCGATGTAGAGACCGACGGGTCGGTAACGCCCGCCGAGGCGATCTCATCTGCCGGCGGTACGCTGCGGAACCTGTTCGAGCTGTTCTCCGACATGGAGGACTACGACGCACTCGAACTCGATGAAATCATCCAACCCGAAGCGGCCGGCCAGGAGCATCTCGATCTCCCGATCGAGGCCCTCGACCTGTCGGAGCGCCCACGCAACTGCCTGCGCAGGGCCCAGGTCCAGACCGTCGGCGAGTTGATTGAGAAGAGCGAAGAGGATTTGCTCAACATCACCAACTTCGGGCAGAAGTCGCTCGAAGAAGTGGTCGCGAAGCTCGACGAGCTCGGATTCTCGCTCCGCTCGCTCGCCGACTCCGAGTCAACTGAGAGCGTCGTCTAATGCCCCGACCGAAGAAAGGGGCCCGCCTCGGCGGCAGCCCCCATCACCAGCGCAAAATCCTCGCAAACATGACGGCGCAGCTCATCGTTCACGAGCGGGTGACGACAACCCACGCCAAGGCTCGTGAAGTCCGGCCGTACGCGGAGAAGATCATCACGAAAGCACGCCGTGGTGACCTCCACGCGCGACGGCTCGTGCTCGCGAAGATCGGCGACAACGACGTCGTCACGAAACTCTTCGACGAGGTGGGCCCGCGGTATGCGGATCGGACCGGCGGCTATACCCGGATCACGAAGCTCGGCCCACGCCGCGGCGACGGTTCCGAGATGGCGGTTATTGAGTTGGTCTAGGTCACCAGTCGCCAGTCAGAACAGGTGGAACGCCTCGGCTGCGGTCGGGGCGCTTTCGCGTTCCCTGGGCCGGAGTACGCTCACCGGCATGATGACCATCGACGCTCTGCTCCGGGGTGCCTCCGATATTGCTCCAGAATCGGTGATTGATCGGGCGATCGGGCTCGCCGAGCTGCCGGACCCGACCAACCGCGACCGGTTTGATCCCGGGCACTTCACCGCATCGGGGTTCGTGGTATCACCCGATGGGTCGGCGCTGCTCTTGATCCATCATCGGAGACTCGATCGATGGCTGCAGCCGGGTGGCCACATCGATCCGGAGGACGTTTCACCGATTGCCGCGGCCGCTCGTGAGGTCCTCGAGGAGACCGGCATCGCAACGGAACCGATACGTCCGAATCTCATCGACCTCGACATCCATCCGATACCCCCGCGTGCGCCGGAGCCGGCCCACGAGCACTTCGATCTCCGGTTCGCCTTTCGGGCACTCGATGCCGATGTGATCGCCGATGAGGAGGTCAACGACGCCGTGTGGGTCCCGTGGTCGCAGATCGAATCGTATGCGGTCGATGACTCGGTGATCCGCGGTGCCGGAGGGCTTCGAACGGCATGCTCGTAACGGCTCACCGGTAGTCTGACGGCCCCAGACCGAAGGCAGCCGATGGGCGTCGTCCTCAACCGACTCTTGCAGACGATCCGGTTCGACCGCGATGCCTTCGTGTGGATGGAGTTCAACGACCGGGCTACGGGTGACGCTCTCATCATCGTGGCAGTCACCGAGTTGCTGTTCCTCATTGCCGGCGGCACGCCTCTGTTCGGGCTGGTGACGAGTTTCACCGCCGTCATGTCGTCGCTGCTGGCAACCGTCATCTTCTGGCTGATCTACAGCGGCCTCGTGTACGCCGTCGTGGCGTTCCTCTTTCGCGGTGATGGCCACTACCCGATCTACCTCCGGATGGTCGGATTCGCGTTTCCGACGCTGTTGCTGACGATCGCTTCCACGCAGATCTTCGGCAACGATCTCATCGCGACGCTTGTCGGATCGCTCTGGTTCCTCCTCGTGGTCGCCTACGGGACGCACTACGTGTCCGATCTCCCGCTTGATCGTTCGATCGTCGCTGCCGTGCTCGGATGGGCGGGATGGATCGTTGTGTCGACGATCCTCGGCGGACTCAGCCTGTTCTAGGAGCGCGTTGCGGCATGCCGACGTACCGGGTCGACCTCGCCTACGACGGGACAGGCTTTCACGGATATGCGCGCCAGGAGGGTCTGCGGACGGTGCAAGGTGAGTTCGAGACGGCGCTGTTCCATCGAACCGGCGAGGTCAAGACGGCGGTCGCGGGACGGACCGATGCGGGAGTTCACGCCGCAGGCCAGGTGATCAGCTTCGTCGTCGACGACTCGCTGGATACGGGGACGCTCCAGCGCAGTCTGAACAGCCAACTTGGTCCCGAGATTGCGGTGTATGCCGTCTCGGAGGTTCCCGACGCGTTCCATGCGCGGTTCTCCGCCACCGGGAGGGGGTATCGCTACCGCATCTGGAATGCTCCGGTTCACGACCCGCTGTTGGTTCGGACCACCTGGCACGTGCCGGACGCCCTCGACGTTCCGGCCATGGCCCGCGCGGTCGGCACGCTCGTCGGCACACACGACTTCGCCTCATTCTGTCGCAAAGCCACGGGCCGCAGCACGGCTCGCGAACTCCGACAGGCCGGTTGGAGCCGAGCAGGGAACGTCGTCGAGCTGTCGATCGCTGCCAACGCCTTCTGCCACCACATGGTCCGGTCCATCGTCGCCGCCTCGGTCGAGGTCGGGCACGGGCGCCTCGATCCTGCGGCGGTTGTGGACATCCTGGAGGCATACGATCGCTCGGTCGGCAAGGGCAGCGCCCCGTCCCGAGGCCTCACCCTGATGTCGGTGGAGTACCAATAGCGCATCCTCGCGAACATCAGACGCGTCCCGGTTGGCCTTATGCTCCGTGAGCCGATAGCATTCGGGTCCGCTCCCGGGTCCCCGGGGGTGGTTTCGTGCCGTCTGAGGACTCCCGATGAAAGCCAAGCTGCAAAGAACATTCACGCCCACGCCCGCCGATATTGATCGGAGCTGGTACGTCGTCGATGCTGAGGGGATCCCGCTTGGGCGCCTTGCCTCGGAGGTCGCCCAGATCCTACGCGGCAAACAGAAGCCGACGTATGCGCCGCACATGGACATGGGTGACTATGTCATCGTCGTCAACGCCGGCAAGGTCGCTGTCAGCGGCAACAAGGAGACCGACAAGGTCTACCACCGCCACTCCGGCTTCCCAGGCGGCCTCCGCTCCCACAACCTCGCATACGTGCGGACCGAACATCCCGAACGACTCGTGCAGAACGCCGTCCGGGGGATGATCCCGAAGAACCGACTCGGTCGCCAGACGCTCACCAAGCTCAAGGTCTACGCCGACTCGGATCATCCGCACAAAGCTCAGAAACCACAACCTCTCACGCTCGCATATGGAAAGGCTGAAGCCTGATGACAAAACCGATTGCTCAGGCCACCGGCCGGCGGAAGTCCTCCGTCGCCAGGGTCCGACTCCTCGATGGCACCGGGCAGTTCACCCTCAACGGGAAGAGCCTCGACGACTTCTTCCCGGAGCTCTCGCATCGCCTACGGATTGTTGAACCGCTCAAGCTGGCCGAACTCGAGGGACGCTACGACGTGTCCGCAACCCTCGAAGGCGGAGGTACCACCGGGCAGAGCGACGCTCTCCGACTCGGAATTGCACGAGCGCTCGTGGAGATCGATCCAGATCTTCGCCCCGCGCTCAAGAAGGCTGGACTCCTTCGCCGTGACGACCGCAAGGTCGAGCGCAAGAAATACGGTCTCCGCAAAGCCCGCCGCGCTCCGCAGTTCACAAAGCGCTGATTCAGGCGCTGCGCCTGCTCGAAATCAATCGCAACAGGGGAATCCGGTATGGCTGAGAGGCACCTCTTCGGAACCGACGGTGTTCGCGGTGTCGCCAACGAGGGACTCACGCCGGAGACTGCTTTCGATCTCGCCCGCGCTGCCGGGGAAGGCCGCGATGGGCACGTTGTGATTGGTCGCGACACGAGACGGTCAGGTCCGATGCTCGCTGCCGCGCTGATGGCTGGATTCAACTCAGTGGGTGTCGACACCATCGATCTTGGCATCATCCCGGTTGGCGCGGTCTCTCGCCTAGTCCGTGACTCCGGGGCCACCTACGGCGCCATGGTGAGCGCCTCACACAATCCGGCTACCGACAACGGCATCAAGTTCTTCGGACCGAACGGAACCAAGCTGTCTGACGACGACGAGGCCGCCGTCGAGGAACGCTACTTCGTGGGGGCGCCATGGCGTCGGAGTGTTGGGCCGAAGATCGGTATTCAGACCGTCATGGCTGATGCCGTTGATCGATACGTTGACAAGATCGTCAGGCCGGTTGAGTATTCGATGCGCGGTCTTGAGTTCCTTGTCGATGCCGCAAATGGAGCCGCGTTCCTCGCAGCGCCCATCCTGTTCGAACGGGTCGGCGCGACCGTGGAGGTCATCAACGCAGATCCGGACGGGATGAACATCAACCGGGGCTGTGGCGCGACCCACCCGGAGGCCCTGGTGGAGGACGCGCGCGGACGCGTCGGCCTGTCGTTCGACGGAGACGCTGATCGGCTTATTGCCGTCGACGAGGACGGCGTTGTGGCCGATGGAGACGTCATCATGGCGATCTTCGCTCAATGGATGAAGGAGCGGGGCCGTCTCAAGAACGACACGGTGGTTGCGACGGTGATGTCGAACCTCGGATTCCGAAAGGCGATGGAGCGTCTCGGAATCGAGGTCATCGAAACGGACGTCGGAGACCGCTACGTCCTCGAAGCGATGCGCACGTCGCGAGCCGTTGTTGGCGGTGAACAATCCGGTCACGTTCTTCTCGAGGACCGGGCCACGGGCGATGGGCTTCGGACGGCGCTCCGTCTCATGGAAGTCATGGCATCCACCGGCAAGGAACTCCGAGAGTTGCGCACGGTCATGGAGGCCTACCCCCAGGTCCTGACGAATGTCACGGTGAAGGACAAGGCCTACGAAGACAACACCTCCGTGGTGGCATCAATCGCGGAGGCCAACCGCGCACTCGGCGGTCGAGGCCGGCTCCTTGTCCGTGCCTCGGGGACGGAACCGTTCGTGCGTGTCATGGTTGAAGCCCCTTCGGCTGCCGAAGCCGCCGACGTGGCAGCCCTCGTAGCGAAGACGGTGGAAGCCGAGTTGGCATAGTTGCCAGTCGCCATTCGCCGGCTACCCGCTACCCGCCGGATTGTGCAGCAAGCCAACGGGCCGCCTCGAGACGGTGACACCCTCCTGCAATCACACTGATCTCGCCCCGTCTGGCTCTCAAGCGCTTGCCTGGTGGAATGGCGCGTGGCGGCGTGCCGTGTGGCGTGCTGGCCTTCGTGCCGCCACGAGGTAGAGCGGGGCTGCTGCTGCGGTGATTGCCGCTCCGATGACAAGAGCTGCCGTGAGGTTCGTCGCTGTCGCCAAGGCTCCGAGTGCGATTCCGCCGAGCATGACACCGGTGTGGCCTGTCATGCTGTTGGCCGACACGACGGTGGTTCGAGCTTCCGGCTCCATGACGGCCCTGTGCAGCATTCCCTGATGGATCGGGTTCAAAGCTCCATTCATCCCACCGACGAGGACGAACGCGACGACGAAGGCTATCGGGCCCACGGCGATCGCAATCCCGAACACCGCCAGAGCTTGCGCGATCAGGAGACCTGCGGCTGTGTGGCCGGGGCGCCGGAATCTAGTCATCAGAGGTACCAGGGCTGCCCCCGCCGCGGCCACGAGCCATCCAGCAGCGTTGAGTGGCCCGAGGAGAACGGCGGCCTGGTCAGCACCGCCAAGTATGTCGTCGAGTTTCGCCGGAGAGAACCGTTCGACTGCAACCATTGCGAAACCCCAGAGGAACTCGACGGCGACGAGGGCGGTGAGCGCGGTGCTCACCCGTATCGTCGAGATCGCCGCTCCTATCACCTTTGGGGTCGCTCGGATAACACCCGCGACGTTGTGGCCTCGGGTGACGGGACGTTCTTCGGACATGAGCCAGGAGATCGCACCAAGCTCGATAGTGGCCATGACAAGGGCCGCGAGGAGCGGCGCGACGAGGGGGTCGACGTTTGGCAATGGATCCAGGGCGACGAGTGCGCTACCCACCAGAGCGCCTGCACCGATCGACACGCTCAGGACCACACCTGCGTGTGCCAAGCCGCGTTCGATGTCTGCATCTGGATCGATCGCTTGAGCGGTGTCGACATACCACGCGTCGAGCGGGCCGCTCTCCAGCGCCCGATACACACCACGAAGGGCGAACGCGACAGCGATGAGCCACGCGGTCGAAGCGACGGCCAGTAGGCCGATCGCTGCAATTTGGAAGCCTGTTGCGGCCAGCAACACTGGGCGTCGACCGAGCAGATCCGCCAGCCCTCCGGTGGGGAGTTCGAGTATGAGCACGAGCAGTCCCTGTGCGGCCATGACAATCCCCAACTCTGCGAACGTCAGTCCGCGTTCGAGCATGAGCAGGACCAAGACCGGAATGAGGAGTCCCGTGGGCAGCCACTTGATGCCGCTGAGAATGACGAACCGACGTTGTACGGCCTTGGGAGTAGTGGGGGCGGATGTCATAGGCGCGGTTCCGGCGCTGGGAAGCTGTACAGAAGAACCTTGACGCGCTCGGCATTCGCTTCGCGATCGCCCTGCGAGTACCGGTTGATGACTTCGTGCAACTCCCTATTGAGGGCGGACAGTTGTTCGGCGTTGAGGAACAGTTCGGAGCTGGAATCCCCTGCCGCGTCTTGCCACGCGCGGCTCCACTGATGCCGCGCCTCGAGCCAATCGTTGTGCCATCGCGCATTCATCTGCGCGTAGGTTCCGATGAGCCAATCAGCAGCCGCCCTGTCGCCCGGGTCATCGAGGAACTCTGTGGTGACCCAGGAAGTACCCTCGTGCGGCGACTTCCACCATCGTTCGCGTCCGGTACCCCTGTCGGCGTCTTCTGTCACCAGACCCACTGCCTCCAATTTCCTGAGGTGGTAGCTGGTGGCGCCGGTGTTTGTATCGAGGCGCTTCGCAAGACCCGTCGACGTGGCTGGACCGTACAAGCGAAGAGCAGCCAGCAATCTCGTTCGGAGAGGATGGGCAAGGACGCGGAGGCTGGCACTGTCGAGGTGAGCAAGACGAGGGTCGTCGTGTGAATCCATACTTACATAATACTTATGCAAAGGAGTTATGCAAGTAGTTCTTGGTCTCCGAACGGTCCGAATGGGGACCACAGCGCTGGCCTCTCAGATCGGCACACAGGGGTGTGTGCCCTGAGAGGTCGAAACGGTCTTCGCTTTTGACGCTCGGCCCTTGTTACTCTTCCCCCACAACGAAACGACCGACCGGAGAATATCCAAGCGCCTGCCCTCGCGACCCGCGAGGTGACGAGGAAGAGGGATTATCGAACAGTCGGCGGGTGCCCTCTCGGCCGCTCACGGTCGTTACGGGGTCGGGTAAAACCCGGGAGTGATCCCGGGGACAAAACCCCCCCTTGTGAGCCGGGACATCGTCCCGGAGCGC
Organism: uncultured bacterium; assembly: GCA_965602815.1. Lineage (GTDB taxonomy): Bacteria > Actinomycetota > Acidimicrobiia > Spongiisociales > UBA5794 > JAHEEL01. The sequence goes on along the minus strand of CBFDAN010000018.1, from coordinate 2,389 downwards.
CCTCCGGTCGACAACCTCAAGGAGGTAGCGCGTGTGTGGAATCATGGGCTATGTAGGACCTCGCGAAGCGGCTCCCATCATCATGGATGGGCTGCGACGGCTCGAGTACCGGGGCTATGACTCGGCCGGCGTCGCGGTGGCCAACGGATCGATCGATGTGCGAAAGGCCGAAGGGAAGATCGTCAGGCTTGCTGCTCTCCTCGAGGTAGAGCCGCTGGCCGGGTCGGTCGGAATCGGACACACCCGCTGGGCGACGCATGGCGAACCCAGCGATCTCAATGCCCATCCCCATACCGACCCAACCGGCGAATTCGTTGTTGTGCACAACGGAATCATTGAGAATTTCCAGACCCTACGAGAGGAACTCGAAGCCGGTGGAGCGGTTCTCACGTCGCAGACCGATACGGAGATCCTCGCCCATCTGATCGCGGAGGAGTACGACGGGGATCTCGCGTCAGCAGTACGGAGCGCCGTCGAGCGCGCCGAAGGTGCCTATGCACTGGTCGTGATGACGAAACGAGAGCCCCGCAAGATCGTGGCCGTTCGCAAGATCAGCCCGCTCGTGATTGGCCTCGGAGAGGGCGAGACCTACCTCGCCTCGGACATCCCGGCCCTGCTTCACCGCACACGCGACTTCCTCATCATCGAAGACGATGAACTGGTGACGATCACGGAAGGCGGCGCCGTCGTCGAGACGATCGGTGGTGAACCGATCGACCGAGAAGCCATTCACATCGACTGGGATGCCGAGCGGGCTGAGAAGGGCGGATTCGAACACTTCATGCTCAAGGAGATCCACGAGCAACCCGCGGTGATCACCGAGACACTCGGCGGGCGGATCGACGAAGACGGCACAACCTGGCTCGACGATGTCGAGTTCGGTGATGAATTCGCGCGAGACATCGACACGCTGTGGATCACGGCATGCGGCACCGCCTATCACGCCGGACTGGTCGGCCGGGAGATCTTCCAGCGCGTGGTGCGACTGCCGACGATGGTCGAGTACGCCCACGAGATGCGATATGCCGATCCCATGGTCAAGGCCGGCGATCTCACCATCGCGATCTCTCAATCCGGGGAGACGGCTGACACCCTTGCCGCTGCACGGCTCGCCGCAGAGCGAGGCACGCGCATGTTGGCGCTCACGAACGTCGTCGGGTCGACGTTGAGTCGTTACGCGGATGACGTGCTGTACACACGTGCCGGTCCCGAGATCTCGGTGGCATCGACGAAGGCGTACCTCGCGATGCTGATCGGCGAGTACCTGCTGGCGCTACGCCTTGGGCTCGCCAGGGGATCCATTGATCGGGAACGCGCAACCGAGATCGCTCGCGGCCTGGCCCACTTGCCAGCGCAGGTCGAGACGATCCTCGAGAACGACGGGCCGATCATCGAGGCTGCACGGGCGATCGTCGATGCCGAGGACATCTATTTCATCGGGCGAGGGTTGGACTACGCGGTCGCAATGGAGGGCTCCCTCAAGTTGAAGGAGATCTCCTATCTCCACAGTGAGGCCATGCCCGCAGGGGAGTTGAAGCATGGGACGCTGGCGCTGATCACCGAAGGCGTGCCGGTGGTGGTGGTCGTGACACAGAGGGCAACGTACGACAAGACGATCTCCGCCGTGCAGGAGGTCAAGGCGCGTGGCGGGAAGATCATCGCCGTGGCCTACGACACCGATACCGAGATCGGGAAGTTCGCCGATCTTGTGCTGAGGATCCCGCAGACCGACGACCTCCTGGCGCCCGTGAACGCCGCCGTCCCGCTGCAGTTGCTTGCCTATCACGTTGCGAAACTCCGGGGGCACGACATCGACCAGCCGCGTAACCTCGCGAAGTCGGTCACCGTCGAATAGGTGCGGAGGCTGATCGGACGATCAGGATCGGAAGTGAGCAGTGAACATCATCGGACTCGGAGTTGATCTCGCCGAGGTTGGCCGCGTGCGCGATCTGCTCGCTCGATACGGCGATTCGTTCCGCAGGCGGTGCTTCACCGACCACGAGTGGGAGTATGCCCATCGGTTCAGCGATCCTGCTGGCCGGCTGGCGGCGAGGTTCGCCGGCAAAGAGGCCGTGATGAAGAGCCTCGGCACGGGGTGGCGGCGCCTGCGGTGGACGGACATCGAGATCACCGGAGGCGGACGCCCGAGAGCGGTCCTGACCGGACGAGCTGCGATACGAGCCGAGATGCTCGACGTCAGTGAGGTGATGGTCACGGTGACGCACACTCGGGATCAGGCGGTGGTCATGGCGATCGCAGTTGGGCCGGAGATCTGAGGCGTCAGCTGCCGGTCGGATCTGGGCCCTGGCCGTCGTTGGTACCGGGCTCTTTGCACGCGAAGCGGGCGCGCCCGAGAGCGGCCGCGTGTTGTTGTCGGGACCCACCCCGG